>NZ_JBHUAF010000156.1:0-18364 GCF_042789895.1 Kitasatospora sp. NPDC056783 | reverse complement strand
CGTGCGGGGCGCCCGTGCCCGCTGGGGCCGGTGCCGCTCGGGACCGGCGGGGCCGGTAGCGCCTCAGACCGCCGCCAGGCCCTCCGGCAGCACCCGGCCGCGAAGTTCCCGCAGTTCCCGGATCAGCGCCCGGACGGCCGCCGTCCCCGCCAGCTCCGGCGTGGTCACGTAGCCGACGTACCGGCTCGGCGGTTTCGGCCCGAGGTCGGTGACCGCCAGCCCGGCGGGCGCGCCGAGCAGCGCGGTCCGGGGCATGATCGCCATCCCCAGGCCCTGGGACACCAGGGAGACGGCCACCGTGTCGTCCTCGACGTCGATGGTCGACGGCGGGATCCAGTCCTGTCGGTCCCACCAGTCGCGGGTGTACGAGCCGCAGTTCTCGTCCCAGTCGACCAGGGGCAGGCCGCGCGGCGCCGGGTGGCCGGCCGGGTGCGCGAGCGCGTACGTCTCCTCGAACAGCCGGGCGGTGACCAGACCGGGGACGGGCGGCGGCGCGGCCGGGTCGAGGGTAGCCAGGCCCAGGTCGGCCCGGCCGTCGGCGACCTCGCCGGCGGCGCCCCGGCCGAGTTCGCGCACGATCCGCACCTGCGGGGTGAGCCCCGGGTGGCGGGCGGTCAGCCGGGCGAGCACGGGCGGCAGCAGATGGGCGGCGACGCTGCGGAACGCGGCGATCCGCAGCACCCCGGTGGCCTCCCCGCTCGTGTCCCCCGCCCCGGCCGCCCGGACCTCCGGACCCATCGCCGCCAGCAGCCGCAGGACCCGTCGGGCGTAGGCGACGGCCCGCTCGCCCGCCTCGGTGGGGCGCGCGCCGTGGCGCCCGCGCTCGAACAGCACCGCGCCGAGCTTCCGTTCGCAGGCGCGCACGGCGTGCGAGACGGCGGACTGGCTGCTGTCCAGGCGCGCGGCAGCGGCCGTGAACCCCCGTTCCTCCGCCACGGCGACCAAAACCCGCAGCTCCTGCGGGGCGAGATCGGTCATGCGGGTGACACTACCGGATCCATCGATTCTCTTCATGGAACGTCCCCACCCATCGACGACGCCCCCTGCCCGGGCCGGGCCCCGCTCCCTACGGTGATCATCACTGCCGTCGACACCGTCTGGAGTCCCCGTGTCCCGCCCCACCGCCCGCGTCGTCCACCTCGTCTCCCGCCCCACCGGCGAGCCCATCGGCGAGCCCACCGCCGACAACTTCGCCTTCCTCGACGAGACCGTCCCGCCCCTGGCCGCCGGTGAGGCACTGGTCGAGAACATCCACCAGTCCGTCGACCCGTACATGCGCGAGGAGATGGACGAGACCGGCAGCTGGGAGCTGCACGCCCCGCTGGAGGGCCGCGCCCTGGGCCGGGTCGTGGAGTCCCGCACGCCCGCCCTGCCCGTCGGCACCCTGGTCCACCACCGCCGGGCCTGGCGCACCCTCTCCGTGGTCACCCCGGACGAGACCACCGTCCTGCCGGACTTCGCGGGCGTGCCGCTCAGCGCCCACCTGAGCGTCCTCGGCGGCACCGGACTCTCCGCCTGGGTCGCCCTGACCCGGATCGCCCGGCTCCAGGCCGGCGAGACGATCTTCATCTCCGCGGCCGCGGGCGGCGTCGGCACCGCGGCCGGCCGGATCGCCCGTCTGCTCGGCGCGGGCCGGATCGTCGGCAGCGCCGGCTCCCCCGCCAAGGTCGCCCACCTCACCGGGCACCTCGGCTTCGACGCCGCCTTCGACCACCACGACGCCCCGCTCGCCGACCGCCTGCGCGAGGCCGCCCCCGACGGCCTGCACGTCTACCTCGACAACGTGGGCGGCGACCACCTGGAGGCCGCCATCGGCGCGCTGCGCGACCACGGCCGGATCGCCTGGTGCGGCGCGGTCGCCCAGTACAACCACCTGGCCTCGCCGCCGCCCGCGCCGCGCAACCTGTACGACGTGGTCGGCAAGAGCCTGCGGCTGCAGGGCTTCCTGGTCCGTAACCACCTCGACGCCCGCCCCGAGCTGTACGACTTCCTCGTCCCGCACCTGCGCTCCGGCGCCGTCACCCCGGACGAGACGGTCGTCCGGGGCTTCGAGAACGTCGTGGACGCCTTCCTGGGCATGCTGCGCGGCGCCAACACCGGCAAGATGATCGTCCAGCTCACCGACGAGCCGCGCTAGTCTCCGCTCCGAGGGGCCGGGCCCGGCCCTCACTTCCCCGCCCCACCGACGACGGTTTGCCGTACGAGTGCGCAACGATGGTCGCCTCCGCCGCGCGGAGGCGACCATCGCCGCACAACGTCTGCGCGCCCTCCCGCACCTGGTGCTCGCGGTCACCGGCACCGCGGTGCGCACCGCCGCAGGCCCCGGACGGTGACCGACGGCAACCACCTGTCATGTCACGCGGAGTGAGATCCTCACGCCCCCGGGACCGGCGCTCGCAGGTGACGCGCGTGCGGGGCGCCGACCGTTCGTATCCATCCTTGGGAACCGAACACCCCCGCCCGAACGTCCCGTTGGCGGGGCACGCAACCATCCCTTCCTCACTGCGCGCGACCACCCCGGGCCGGGCCGCCCTCGCCGCCGGAAACCACGGTGACCAGCGCCGATGCCCGGGAGAAGCGGGCCGTCCGACACCCCGCGCGAATGCTGTCCGTCACCATCGGCCGCCGTCGACCGCTGTCCGCCAGTCGCTGGAACGGGCCCTGGAGGCCGTCGACCTGATGTGAGTTCAGCCACAGGAAGCCAGTCATTTCGTCCGCTTTTACCTGTGCTGCTCCCCTTCTGAGGGCATGACGGTAAGACCGTACTTCTTCATGATTTTCTGACCGACCTTTGACAATTCTTTTAGCTCTCCGTGAAGATCCGCTCAAACTTCGCCCACGTAACGGAAGTCGGAGCTTACGCACAGTGAGAACAGCAGCAAGACGGTCGGGCAGCGTGCTCGCCGCGGCACTCGCCGTGGTCGCACTCGCCGCGACCGCGGTGGTGCCGGCCGCCGCCACCGGCGGGACACCGCCGCCCGGCACCTCGGGGTCATCGGACGTCCCCGAGACCCTGGCGGTCCAGGAGGCCGCGCGCACCGGCAAGCCGGTCGAGGTGCTCGAAAAGCGCGGCGAGGCCAGTGACACCGTCGCCCAGCCCGACGGCAGGCTGAAGACCACCACCTACGTCCAGCCCAAGCGGGTGCGCAAGAACGGCGCCTGGGTGGACCTCGACCCGACACTGCGGACGCTGCCCGGCGGCGCCGTCGCCCCCAAGGGGTCCACCGCCGACCTGCGGTTCTCCGGCGGCGGCAGCGAGCCGCTGGTCACCATGGCCCGGGCCGGCAAGGAGCTGAAGCTCAGCTGGCCCAAGCCGCTGCCCAAGCCGGTCGTCAACGGCGCGACCGCCGAATACCGCTCGATCCTGCCGGACGTGGACCTGCGGCTGTCCGCCACCAAGACCGGGTTCACCCAGGTCATCGTGGTGCACACCGCCGAGGCCGCCAAGAACCCCGAGCTCGGCCGCCTCGGGCTCGGCTTGCAGGGCGACGGCCTGACGTTCAGCCAGGAGGCGGACGGCACCCTCAAGGCGAAGGACTCCTCCGGCGGCGGCACCGTCTTCGAGGCGCCCGTCCCGGTGATGTGGGACTCCGCCAAACCGGCCGCCCCCGCACCGGCGGACGCCCCGGCGAGCACTCCGGCCGACGCCCCCGCCGCCGCCCCGAACGCTCCGGCCGCCGCGCCGAAGACGCTCAAGAGCGCCCCGCAGTCGGCCCCGCGGGCCGAGGCCCCCGCCCAGGCCCCGACCGGCCCGGCGAACCCGGCTGCCCCCGCCCCCGCCTCCGGCGAGGGCGACCAGCCCGGCGAGGGCGCCAAGATGACCCGGCTCAAGGTCGAACTCCCCGAGAACAGCCTGGTGCTGTCCCCCGACCAGGGCATGCTCACCGCCCCGGACACCGTCTACCCGGTGATGATCGACCCGGCGTGGAACACCCCGCACGCCGCCGACTGGGCCGGTGTCTCGCGCACCTACCCGAACCAGCCGTACTGGCACTTCACCTACAACAGCAACTACGTCCACGACTGGGGCGTCGGCTACTGCGGTGACACCTCCAGGTGCGCCCCGACCGACGTGAAGCGGGCGTTCTTCCAGATCCCGAACGGCTCGTTCGTCGGCAAGCAGATCCTCGGCGCCACCTTCGGCACCTACGAGGACTGGTCGTACTCCTGCGACGCCCGGCCGATCGAGCTGTGGAGCACCGGCTACATCTCCTCCGGCCTGACCTGGAACAGCCAGAACGCCTCCGGGTTCTGGAGCCGCTACCTGCAGACCATCAACACCGCCAAGGGCTGGAGCGGCAGCTGCCCCGGCGGCTGGCTGGAGTTCGGCGAATCGGGCGCGGTGAAGAACCTGGTCCAGGACGCCGCCAACTGGGGCTGGCCGACCATCACCTTCGGTCTGAAGGCCCAGAACGAGGGTGACACCCTCGCCTGGAAGCGCCTCACCGACGACGCCTACCTGCAGGTCTACTACAACCTGCGGCCCAACCAGATCCCGATGTCCGACATGACGATGTCCCCGGGCTCGGTCTGCCAGTACCCGGGCATCCGGATCAACAAGATGCCGCAGGTCACCACCCGGGCCACCGACCCGGACGGCGAGGCCATCGGCGTGCAGTTCGCGGTCGGCTGGGACGACGGCACCGGTCTGCGCCGGCGCTGGTGGTCCACCGGCTCGGAGGACGCCGCACCGGGGTCCGACACCTTCAAGGCCTCCGGCTCGATCTTCTCCTGGCCACTGCCGGCCAGCCTGCCGCAGAACGTCCAGCTCGACTGGGAGGCCCGCGCCTGGGACGGCGCGCAGTTCGGCCCGTGGTCCTCCGACGGCGACCCGACCGGCTGCTACTTCACCGTCGACACCTCCGCCCCGGACGGCCCGGCGATCACCTCGGACGCCTACCCGGGCTCCAAGGACGCCACCGCGGCGCTCCCGTGGACCGACGGCGTCGGCAAGAACGGCTACTTCACCCTGAAGTCCGCCGCCACCGACGTGGTCAAGTACCAGTGGGGCCTCGACACCTCGCCGTCCGCGGCGAACGAGGTGGCCACCAGCGGCGGCGCCGGTCAGACCGTCCGGATCCAGCCGCAGACCGCCGGCGTGCACTTCCTCTCCGCCCGGGCCGTCGACGGCGCGGGCAACGCCTCGCAGCCCGAGACGTACTACTTCAACGTGCTCAAGGGACAGCCCCAGCGCACCGGTTGGTCGATGGACGACCCCAGCGGCACCACCGTCACCGGCGCCGGCGGCAGCTTCGAGGCCACCCTCGGCTCCGGCGCCACCGCGAAGGCCCCCGGCCACCTCGGCGACGCCCTCGCCCTGGACGGCACCGCCAACGGCTACGCCGAGACCCAGGGCACGGTCCTGGACACCACCCGCGGCTTCGCCGTCTCCGCCTGGGTCAACCTCACCGACAACACCCGCAACCGGGTCGCGGTCAGTGAGAACGGCAACTGGGCGGCCCGCTTCGCGCTCGGCCTCTTCGGCGGCAAGTGGACCATGTGGACGTCCAGTTGGGACACCAACAGCTACGCCCTGGAACCGGCGAGCTCCGACACCCCGGTGGTGCTCAACCAGTGGACCCACCTGGTCGGCGTCTACGACCCGGTGGCCAGGACCAGCACCCTGTACGTCAACGGCGTGCCCGGCACCCCGGTGAACGTCGTCGCCAACTGGGACACCCACGGCGCGCTGGAGTTCGGCCGCTCCAAGTACTACGGCAACTGGACCGACCCGTGGAAGGGCTCGGTCGACGAGGTCCGGCTCTGGGACCGCTCCCTGAGCAAGACCGAGGCCGCCGACGTGGCCGCCGACAAGCAGCTCGCCACCGGCCGCCCGGCGAAGGCGGTCTTCCACCTGGACGGCAGTGACGCCAAGCCGGTCGGCACCACCGAGACCGACAACCTGACCGCCTACAACGGCGTCGCGCTCGGCCGCCCGGGCATCGCCGACAAGGCGATCCACCTGGACGGCACGGACGACTACCTGCGCACCACCCGTCCGCAGGTCGACGGCACCCGGGACTTCTCGGTCTCCGCCTGGGTCAAGCTGCCGGCGCCCACGCCCGGCGACACCACTCCGAAGATGGCGGTCACCCAGATCGGCCAGCACAACAACGAGTTCTCGCTGTACTACTCGCCCTACTGGGGCCGCTGGATCTTCGGCCGCTACAAGGAGGACACCGCCACCGACACCCTGGTGCGCACCTGGCAGGACGCCTGCACGCCGGGCTCCCAGCTGAACGGCGTGCCCTGCTTCGCCGGCACCACCGGCGAGTGGACCCACCTGCTGGGCGTCTCCGACACCGCCGCCAGGAAGCTGCGCCTGTACATCAACGGCTTCCTGGTCGGCGAGTCCGACTACACCCAGAACTCGCCGTGGGCCAACCCCGGCCCGCTGCAGATCGGCGCGGTCAACCGCGAGGGTGTCAACGGCGAGTTCTTCGGCGGCGACATCGACGACGTGCGCGTCTACGACCGCGTCGTCAGCGGCCCGGAGGCCGGCGCGATGGTGCGGCAGCGCCCGCAGCTGGCCGGCCGCTGGAAGCTCTCCACGGCCACCGGCACCCCGGCCGTCACCCCCGACGAGGGCCCGGCCAAGGCCGGCGCCCAGCTCGGCGGCGGCGCCTCGATCAACGCCGACGGCGGCGTGCTGCCCGTCCCCGGCACCCTGCGGCTGGACGGCTCGACCGGCTACGCCGCCACCGCCTCGACCCCGATGCACACCGGCCAGAGCTTCACCCTGGCCGGCTGGGCGAACACGGCGGGCATCCCGACCCGGAAGATGACGGCCCTGTCCGTCGCCGGCGCCAACAACAGCGCGGTCACCGTGCGCTGGGTGCCGCTGGGCAACGACCCCGTGACCGGACAGCCGTACGGCCAGTGGGAGGCCGAGGTCCGCGACACCGACGCCACCACCGGCGGGAAGCGCACCAGGACGGCGCACACCTCGGCCATCTCCGTCATGGAGAACTGGACGCACCTGGCGGTCAGTTACGACGCCTTCACGGACCGGCTGGCCCTGTACGTCAACGGCCAGGTCGAGAACCAGGGCTGCGCGGACGGCGACAAGACCTGTGCCCCGCACATCTCCTGGGCCGACGGTGTGCCGCAGCCCTACGAGGCGACGGGCGGCGTGCAGTTCGGCCGGTACAAGGACGGCGGCGCCTGGGGGGAGTACTTCTCCGGTGAGCTGGACGACGTCTGGCTCTACCAGGGCGTGCTGAGCCCCGCGCAGATCGGCAAGCTCGCCAACTACGGCGTCGAGCTGGACACCTCCACCGGGGTCTGACCCCACCTTCTTCCACGGGCCGGGCGGCTTCCTGCCGCCCGGCCCGCGGTCCGTCACATCCGATTCCCCACTGAGGAGTTGTTCCACCCATGAGCAGGAAGAGGTCGGTGCTGCGGCTGCCGGCCCGGTCCAGGCTGTCCGCGGTCATCGCGGGCACGCTGGTCGGGTCACTGCTGCCGACACTGCCGCTGGCCGCCGTCGCGGCGGCCGCGGAACCCTACACCAAGCCCTCGGCGGTCTCCCCCGAGAAGCCGGTCAAGGGCTCGGACGCCAAGACCAAGGCCCGCAAGACCGACACCACCGTCAGCAAGGCCGACGGCAAGCACGGCGCCCTGCCCGGCGCCGGCACGGCCACCGTCGACGTCCCCGGCGAGAAGGGCAAGGCGGTCAAGGCCGGCAAGCTGCCGGTCGCCGTCTCCTCCGCCGGCGCGGCGGGCAAGGCGAAGGTCGAGCTGCTCGGCCAGGACGCCGCCACCAAGGCCGGCGTCAACGGCCTGCTGCTGACCGTCACCGGCGCCGACGAGAACAGCGGCCTCGCGGTCGACTACTCGGCCTTCGCCCAGGCGTCCGGCTCCGGCTTCGGCTCGCGGCTGAAGCTGGTCCGGCTGCCCGAGTGCGCCCTGACCACCCCCGACCTGCCCGAGTGCCGGGTCCAGACCCCGCTGCCGGGCGGCAACGACCCGGCCAGGCAGACCGTCGCCGCCGACGCCCTCACCACGGCCCCGGCCGGCTCGACGCGCCTGCAGTCCACCCCGGGTGCGATGGTGCTGGCGGCCACGACGGGCAGTGCCGGGCCGGGCGGCGACTACAAGGCGACGCCGCTGTCGAGCGCGTCGTCCTGGTCGACGGCGCTGAACAGCGGCGCCTTCACCTGGTCCTACGACATGCCGCTCACGGCGATGCCCGGCGGGCTGACCCCGAAGATCGGCCTGTCGTACAACTCCGGCGCGATCGACGGCCGGACGGCCAACAGCAACAACCAGGCGTCCTGGGCCGGTGACGGCTTCGAGCTGTCGCCCGGCTTCGTCGAGCGCAGCTACAAGGCCTGCGCGGACGACGGCGCGCCCAAGACCGGCGCCAGCAACCCCGGTGACCTGTGCTGGGGCACGGACAACGCGACCATCAGCTTCGCCGGGCACTCGGGCGAGCTGATCCCGGTCTCCGGCGACGAGTGGCGGATCAAGAACGACGACGCCACCAAGGTCGTCCGGGTCCGTGACACCGGCCGCGGCAACGGTGACAACGACGGCGAGTACTTCCGCGCCACCACCACCGACGGCACCAACTACTACTTCGGTTACAACCGCCTGCCGAACTGGTCGGCGGGCAAGCCGGAGACCAGGTCCGTCTACACGGTGCCGGTGTTCGGCAACAACACGGGCGAGCCGTGCAACGGCGCCGACTTCGCGTCCTCGTGGTGCCAGCAGGGCTGGCGGTGGAACCTGGACCTGGTGGTCGACGCCCACGGCAACGACATCACCTACTGGTACACCCCCGAGACCAACAACTACGGCCGCAACCTGAAGGCCACCGACCGCACCCCGTACGTGCGCGGGGGCCGCCTGGACCACATCGAGTACGGACAGCAGCAGGGCGACCTCTACTCGGCCACCGTCAAGCCGATGGGCCGGGTCGAGTTCGGCACCGCCGAGCGGTGCCTGGAGACCGGGGCGGGCGTCTGCGACGCGGCGAAGATCGACGCCAACCGGCAGTACTGGTACGACACCCCGTGGGACCAGAACTGCAAGGACGGCACCGACTGCTCCGGCCAGTACTCGCCGACCTACTTCACCCGCACCCGGCTCACCCAGGTCGTCGCCAAGACCCTGCAGGCCGACGGGAACTACGCCCCCGTCGACACCTGGGACCTGACCCACAAGTGGGGCACCGCCGACTTCGACTACCAGCTGCTGCTGGACTCGATCAAGCACACCGGCTCCTCCGCCACCCCCTCCGTCGCGCTGCCGAAGACCACCTTCGCCTACAAGCAGCTCGCCAACCGGCTCGACAAGGTCGGCGACGGCCGCATGCCGTTCATCAAGCAGCGGCTCGGCACCGTCACCGACGAGCTCGGCGGCCAGATCGACGTCAACTACTCGGCGGCGGCCTGCGACTGGAACGCGCTGCCGACCCCGCAGTCCAACACCACCCGCTGCTTCCCACAGATGTACCAGGCCTCCAACGAGACCCCGGTCACCACGGAGTGGTTCAACAAGTACGTCGTCAACACGGTCATCGCCACCGACCGCACCGGCGGCGCACCCGACATGGTCACCCGCTACACCTACCTCGGCGACGCCGCCTGGCACTTCGACGACGAGGACGGCCTGACCAAGGACAAGCTCAAGACCTGGTCCCAGTGGCGCGGCTACGCCCGCACCCGGGTGGAGACCGGCGGCGTCACCGGCACGTCCACCCAGGCCGACCACTACTTCCTGCGCGGCATGGACCAGGACCGCAACAACCCCGGTGACAAGAACAGCAAGCGCGCCGTCACCGTGGACGACGGCCAGGGCACCGTCCTGACCGACGACCAGGCATGGGCCGGCTACGAGTACCGCACCGATCAGTACGACAAGCCCGGCGGCGTGATCCTGCAGAAGAGTGTCAGCACCCCCTGGAAGCAGGAGACGGCGAAGCGCGTCCGCGACTGGGGCACCACCACCGCCAACGTCACCGGGACCGTCGTCGCCCGGGGCTTCACCTCGCTGGACAAGGGCGCGGGCAGTGCCTGGCGGGAGACCAGGAGCAACACCACCCGCGACGGCTACGGCCGCATCACCTCCGTCGAGGACCTCGGCGACGTCGCGGTCGGCACCGACGACAAATGCACCCGCACCACCTACGCCGACAACACCGCGGCCTGGTTCCTCCGTTCCCCCCTACGGGTCGAGACCGTCGCCGCCACGTGCGGCGCCACCGTCAGCCGCGACACCCGGGCCGACGGCACCTCGGCCGTGTTGTCCGACGTTCGGTACCGGTACGACGGACAGGGCTACGGCGCCGCCCCGACCAAGGGCGACGTCACCCTCACCCACAACCTGAAGAACCGTTCCGGCAACAGCGCCACCTACCTGGACAGTGCCGCCACCTTCGACGGCTACGGGCGGGCCCTGACCGCAACCGCACTCGCCTCCACGTCGGCCTTCGACACCTCCGAAGCGACCGGGCCGGTCACCACGGCCTCACCCGACGCACGGACCACCACGACCGCCTACACCCCGGCCACCGGCCGGCCCACCCGCACCGTGGAGACCAGCCCGCCCGCGAAGGCCGGCGACGCCACCACCACCCAGACCACCACCACCGACCACGACCTGCTTCGCGGCCTGACCGTGGACACCGTCGACACCAACAACCGCCGCACCGACGTCCTCTACGACGCCCTCGGCCGCACCCTCAAGGTCTGGCTGCCCGACCGCTCCAAGACCACGCAGACCCCCAACCAGGAGTACGCCTACAGCGTCGCCGACGGACAGATCAGCGCCGTCACCACCAAGACGCTCAACGAGGACGGATCCCAGCAGACCTCGTTCGCCCTCTACGACGGCTTCAGCCGCACCCGGCAGAGCCAGTCCCCGGGCGACAACGGCGGCCGGGTCCTGACCGACGTCTTCTACGACGAGCGCGGCCAGGCGGCACTCTCCTACGCCCCCTACTACGCCACCGGCGCCCCGTCGCCGACACTGTTCAAGATCGAGAACGCCACGGGCGTCGAAACCCAGACCGCGAACACCTACGACGGGCTCGGACGGATCGTCAAGTCGACGGTGCTCTCGGGCAACGGCGTCGGCACCCCGCTCTCCACCACGCTCACCGAGTACGGCGGCGACCGGGTCAGCGTCACCCCGCCCGCCGGCGGCACCCCCACCACGGCGATCGCCGACGCCGCCGGCCGAGCCACCGAGCTGCGCCAGTACAAGGCGGCGACGCCGACCGGGGCCTACGACGCCACCACCTACGGCTACGATCCGGCGGGCAACCTCACCGGCCTCACCAACCCGGCCGGCACGGTGTGGAGCTGGACCTACGACCAGCTCGGCCGCCAGACCAAGGCGGTCGACCCGGACAGCGGGACCACCCTCAAGTCCTACAACGACCGCGGTGAACTCACCAGCACCACCGACGGACGCGGCCAGACCGTCGCCACCGTCTACGACAACATGTCCCGCATCCTGGAGACCCACCAGGGCTCCGTGACCGGGCCGTTGCTCACCTCCCAGATCTGGGACCCCGCCCTCAACAAGGGCCAGCTGTCCTCCAGCACCCGCTACAGCACCGTCGGCGGCACCACCTACCAGTACAAGACCGCCCTCTCGCTGTTCGACAGCCTCGCCCGGCCCACCCGCACCACCGTCACCATCCCCTCCGTCCCCGGACAGGAGGCCCTGGCCGGAAGCTACAGCAGCACCACCGTCTACCGGGTGGACGGCCAGGCCAAGTCGGCCAGCTACCCCGCGGCCGGCAACCTGCCCGCCGAGGCGGTGAGCTTCACCTACGACGCCCTGAACCGGCCCGTCGCCACCGAGGGCCTGACGAAGTACCAGACCGACCAGACCTACAGCCTCACCGGCAAGCCGCTGCAGGCCACGCTCAGCAACGGCACCGCCGGCAAGGAGGTGTACGTCACCAACGCCTACGAGTGGGGCACCCAGCGCCTCGCCTCCAGCCGCACCGACCAGTACGGCGTCACCGGCGCCGTTCGCGCCGCCGCCTACACCTACGACCAGGCCGGCAACGTCACCTCGGTCACGGACACCTCGCGCTCCGGCACCGACCGGCAGTGCTTCCGCTACGACTCCCTGACCCGCCTCACCGACGCCTACACCCCCGGCACCGGCAGTTGCACGGCTCCCAGCGGCACCCAGCTCGGTGGCCCCGCCCCGTACTGGACCAGCTGGACCTACAACACCAACGGCACCCGGGCCACCGAGACCCGGCACGACACCACCGGCAGCACCGGCCAGGACGCCACCACCAGCTACACCTACCCCGCCGCCACCGCGGCCCGACCGCACGGCCTGAGCTCCACCAGCACCGTCACCGGCACGGTCGGCGCACCGGTCGTGGAGAGCTACGACTACGACACCGCCGGCAACACCACCGGTCGCCACCTCAAGCCGGCCGGGAACCAGACCAGCGACCAGGCCCTGACCTGGAACGCCGAGGGCCGACTGAGCCGGCTCGCCGCGACCGTCAAGACGACCACCGGCAGCACGACCGCGACCACCGACCAGACCACCGACTACCTGTACGACACCGCCGGCAACCGCCTGCTCGGTCACACCCTCGACACCGCCGACCCGGCGGCCGAGAGCTGGACCCTCTATCTCGGCAGCACCCAGCTGAAGCTGGTCAAGGGCGCCGCCAAGGCCACCGCCACCCGCTACTACCCCCTCGGCGAGGCCACCGCCGTCCGCACCGACGACAACAAGCTGACGTTCCAGGTCAACGACCACCACGGCACCGCCGAGGTCGGCATCGACGCCGCGACCGGCGGCGTCGACCAGCGCCGCTCGCTCCCGTTCGGTGGCACCCGCGGCACCGCCCCCACCACCTGGGCCGGCACCCGCGGCTTCCTCGGCGGCACGGCCGAACCCACCGGGCTCACCCATCTCGGCGCCCGCGACTACGACCCGGCCACCGGCCGCTTCCTCTCGGTCGACCCGCTCATGATGGCCAACGACCCGCAGTCGCTCTCGGCCTACACCTACAGCGACAACAACCCGCTCACCTTCAGCGACCCCAGCGGGCTCGCGCTCGAAGAGTGCGTCAACGGGATGTACGTCTGCAGCAACCACGGCACCAAGCCCGAGGAGGAGGGCCCCCGCTACCAGCAGGTCGTCAGCGAGGCGAAGAAGGCCGCGGAGGTCGGACGCCGCAACTACCTCGAGTACCTCGCGAAGAAGGCCGAAGAGGACGCACTGATCGACGCGGCGCTGGCCAAGGGCGCCGACGTGACCCGCAACTGCGGCATCATCGTGGGCGTGGCCCCGGCCTGCAACAGTGACTACGCGGACAAGGTCAAGAGCGGCTACAAGAAGCTCGTCACGGAAGCGGTGCGGCTGACCGTGGTTCCGCAGGCCTGGAACTGCATGGTCAACCACGATTCGGACGAATGCGACGAGGTCGGCACCGCGATTTCGGGCGGGGTGGAGGCACGCGACCTCGAAGCGATCACCCTGGCCATGAACCGCTTCGCCTGCTTCGACAGCTTCCCGTCGGGGGTTCTGGTCCTCCTCGCGGACGGCACGACCAAGCCGATCGAACAGTTGCGGGTCGGTGACCGCGTCCTGGCCACCGACCCCGAGACCGGCGAGACCGGCGCGCGCGAAGTCGACGCCGCCATGGTGACCCCCGACGACTCGGACTTCACCACCATCACCCTCGCCGACGGTCGCGGCGAGATCACCGCGACCGACCACCACCCGTTCTGGTCCGTCACCGAGAACGCCTGGACCAACGCCGGCGATCTCGCCGCGGGCGATGCCGTGCGCACCACCGACGGCACGGCCGTCACCGTGGAACAGGTCCGGCACTTCCACCTGGTCCAGCCCGCCTACAACCTGACCGTTCGCGACACGCACACGTACTACGTCCTCGCGCAGAGCACGCCGGTCCTGGTGCACAACTGCGCGCTGAGGGCCAGCGGGATGCTCCGCGGCGCGAAGGCCCTCAAGGACGTCAAGTTGCCACGGGTGTTCGAGGGCCTGGACATCAAGCACGTGCGTGACAACCACTTCCCGGGCGGAAAGGGCGTGAACAGCCAGAAGAACCTGTGGCCCGGTGGCATGGACGACAACGAGCTGACCGACATCGCGCGCGAGGCCCTCCGGAACAACCCCCAGGTCGTCGGCTTCGACCCCCGCACCGGGATGATCCAGGCGACCTCCAAGGTGCGAGGAAACGAGGTCCAATTCCAGATTCCCCGCGGCGGCGGCGAGATGCGGTCCATCTATCCGACGGGCGTCTGGAAGAGCTGACGCAACAGCGGACGGCATGATGCACCGATGAGGGCGCCTCCGGGCCGCCAGGTTCCGCCGGCCCGGAGGCGCTCGCCCGTTCGGTCCCTGTCACCTGAGAGGACAGCTGTGTTTCGCATCAACATTCCTACGGACGCCTTGGCCGTGGACAAACGGAATCCACTCTTCGTCGCCGGCCAGGCCTGGCTCGAGATCGACGGAGAAGCCTTCCCGGAAGCGCACTGGACCGACGCCCCGCTCTCGGTCCTCGGATCCATGCGGGAGGCCCTCGCCTGCGCACACGAGGGCGAACTCGGCGAGGTCTACTTCTTCGAAGGGCCCTTCTATGTGAAGTTCCTCCCTGAGAACACGCTCTCGGCGGAGCGCACCGTCGACGTGGTGGGGCTCCGCGACCGCGTCCCCTCGTCCCCCGGCGATGGTGACGAGATCGTGATTCGGGCCTCCGTCCCGCTGGGAGACCTCGTCCGGAGCCACCAACAGGTGGTCGGCGAGTTGCGCCAGTGGGCGACAGCGCACGCGGAGACCGAAGTGCTCGAGGTACTGGCCCTGATCGGCTCCGCCGACTTCGAGTGACCCACCCACAAGCCCGATCACCGAGGCCACCCGGCACCGTCGCTCTTCTGACCTGACGGGATACACGGGGCGGTAGCGCCGGCCGAGCCGGTGCCACCGCCCCGTCCGCACGTCCGGGCAGCCGAGTACCGGACACGGCTCGCAGGAGCCCGGACCAAGGCCGTGCGCATGCTCCGAAATCCGGTGGCACGACGAGCGCCGGGCGTCGATCCTGGTCGACGTGCCAGAACCCAAGTACCGGATCCGCGCCCTCCACACCGCCTCCACGGTGACCGTCTACCAGGCGTACGCCCCGGAGATCGGCCTGCCGGCCGCACGGGACGGCCGATTCCCGGCGGTGTGGAAGAGGGACCGGATGACGTGGATCAAGCCGTCGTTCCTCTGGATGATGTACCGCTGCGGTTGGTCGACGAAGGAGGGCCAGGAGACCGTCCTCGCGGTCGAGATCACCCGCGAGGGCTTCGAATGGGCACTGCGGAACAGCTGCCTGTCCCACTTCGTGCCCGAGCTGCACCCGGACAAGGCAACCTGGAAGCGGCAGTTGAAGCGCTCCCCGGCCCGCGTGCAGTGGGACCCGGAACGCGACCTGCGCCTCCAGCCGCTGCCCCACCGGTCACTGCAGCTCGGTCTGTCCGGGGAGGCCGCCGCGCGCTACGCGGACGAGTGGATCGTCGCGATCGAGGACATCACCGCGCTCGCGCACGCGGTCCACGACCGGGTGCGGAACGGGGATTTCGAAGCCGCCCGGCAGCTTCTTCCCGCCGAACGCCCCTATCCGATGGGCGACACGCTGCTAGCCCACCTGAGCGGCTCGGCCGGCGGGGAGGGCTGAACTCACACCACCCTGGCGATGCTCGCGCCGGCCTTCCTCGCCGCCGTCTCCGTCAGCGCGGCGCCCGACCGGAGCACCGGGTCGCACCTGATCGGCCGAAACGGTCTGTCACGTTCCTGACACCCCAGGACCTGTCCGGAAGGTGATCGTCAATCCGGCAGGCATCCCCTTGACCTGCGCCGTCACAGAAACACCCCACTGCTTCCAGTCGGAATTGGTCTCGACCATTGCCTCACCTTCACAATCGGAGGATGCTCCTCTGCGAAGCGCCGGGGCGCAGACCCCGGCGCTCATCATGGAGAGGAAGACTCATGTCGCTTCGCAAGGCATTCTCCGCCGCTGCCGTGGCCGGTCTCGTGGCCGGCGGCGCCCTGATCGCCGCCCCGGCCGCTCAGGCGTCCACCTACACCTACATCGGCATCTACCCGACCGCCGCCGCCTGCCACACGGCCGGCCAGGCGTACGTGAACAGCCAGCGGGCCGTCGTCTACTTCTGTGACACCACCACCGAGACCGGCCCGGCACGGCTCTCCGTCGTCCTCCGCTGAATCACCGGAACGCACTGATGGTGGGCCGCGCGGCTGGCGGCCCACCATCGATCGAGGAGGTGGCGAGGGGCGATCGGGGCCACGTGCAGCACGGGAGATCGGGGCATCCCGCACGGGGCACGGCACCGCCCCGGCCCTGCCCGTGCGGCGGCAGGACCACCCCACTCGACCACGCCGGGCGGGTGGTCGATCTCTCAGCAGCAGGTGTCGGCGTGCGCGTCGAAGCACCCAGCCGGGTGCACGCGAACAACCTCACTGCGGCGGGCATGACGGCTGCTCAGGGCTCGGTCCGCGTCGGCCGGTGGGTCCGGGCCCGCTGTCTTGCCGCTCGGGCGGCACGGTCGGCGCGGGCAGGTCGAGGACCCGGGCGAGGGCGGCGGTGACGGGAGCCTGGTGGCGGGGTGGCAGGTGCCGCCGGGTCCAGTCGGTGGCCGACGTGAGGAAGTCGGTCAGGTCGCGTTCGGCATCGGTGAGCAGGCAGCGGAGTTCCGCGACGGGCAGTTCGATCACCGGGCTGTCGCTCTGCTCGGCGTCGACCGTGAGCCGGACGGTGTCGCCGAAGCGCTCTGCGGCCGGTGAGACGGGGTCGTGGCCGAAGCCGAGCAGGCCGCCTCTGTCGATGAGCCGGTGCCAGTCCCGCCAGTCCTCCAGCCCGTCACAACAACCGGGCTGGAACGTGATGCCGGTGGAGTCATCGGTGACCCTCAGGCCGCCGGCCGCGAAGGGGGTGTCGAAGGTCAGCAGTCCGTGGAGGAACGAGTCGAGCGGATCGGCGGGCCGGGGTGGGCGGTCGTCGTCCGGGTCGATGTCGTTGCAGGCGGCGATGCGCATCACCGCCGTGCCGACCTCGGCGGGTGAGAGCCCGCCGCTGAGGGGCAGGAAGCCGGTCGGCTCGAGCTCGGCGATGGGCCAGAGGTCGAAGCCGTCACGGGTACAGATCTCCAGGACGGGCTGTATCACTATCATCCGGCGAAGTGTTCCGCATGGCCCGCCCGTGGCGCCTCCCGATCAGGCCCTTTCCGGCCGATCTCGCCGGGCCACTTCCACACGGGCGGAGCGGACAACAGACGACGGCACCAGCACCCCAGCCGGAACGAGCCTCTCGGCGACGGCTCCCGCACCCGTCGGCGGGCCCCGGTCAGACCCCGACGGCGACGTCGGCGAACGGCGCGGACGTCAGGCCGAGCAGCCCTCCGAAGGGCGAGTTCAGGGCGTAGATCAGGACGACCATGAAGACGATGAGGCTGGTGAAGCCCGTCGCCAGAACCAGATGGGTGCCCGTGCGCTCGGTACCGAAGAGGAACATCAGGCCCAGGGTGAGCGCGCCGCCGGCGAGCAGGCCGAACCACATGACGCCCGACATGCCCTGGCCCACGTCCTCCTCCCGGCCGTGGCGCGCCTGGTAGGCGGAGGAGAGCTGCCCGAACGCCACCTGGTCCACCTGCTGCTGCACGTTGGTGGCGGGTTCGAAGGACGTCCACGCGTTCTGCACGTCGTGCAGCAGCGTCCAGCCGCGCGGGCCCAGCGGTTTTCCCTCCTCCATCAGGGGCCACTCCTCGTTCCGGACGTAGGCGGCGTACGTGTCCGTCGCCGAACGGGCGTGCTGGGCGACGTCGGGCGGCAGCGCGTCGGCGAGCAGGTAGATCTGATGCAGCGCCCCGGCCTCGGCACTGATGTTGTTACCGGCGTCGTCCTTGGCCTCCCAGACCGTCACCAGCGCGACGCCCAGTACCAAGGCGTACAACACGCCGACCATCATCGTCAGGTACTCGGCGGTGCCGTCGCGCACCTCCTCCCCCGACGACGATCGTCTCGACCTGCGGCTGTTGAGCAGGACAGCGCCACCGGCAACGACGGCGAATCCGACGACGATGCCGATCACCGCGAGTACGTGTTCCATGGCACCCCTCAGGTTGAGTCGGTTCAGCGGCTCGGCTTGTAGCGACGCCACGCGATGGCCGCTGCGGCGGTCGCGGGAATGAACAGGAGGATGAAGAACAGCAGAACACCGTGCGAGAGCGGGGGCTTGTGGTGGCCGAAGCGACCGGCGCCCAGGGGGGAGGACACGTGCTTCCCCCCGGCGTGCGGCCCCGGGGATACGGAGGGTGTCGCGGAGGCGCTCGGCGAGCCCTCTGCGGAC
>NZ_JBHUAF010000155.1:0-18370 GCF_042789895.1 Kitasatospora sp. NPDC056783 | reverse complement strand
GGCGCCGGGGGCTCGGCCCCGACGCCCTCACGCGCGCTGTCCGCTCCGAACGCGCCTACCGTGCGTACGGGTTGTCCTCCGGCGGTACCGGCGGCTGCTGGTACGACGGCGGAGGCGGCGGCACCACGCCCATCGGCTGCTGTGCCGGCATCGGCGGCACCACCGGCACCTGAACGACCGGCTGCGCAGCCGGCTTCCGCCGACGCCGCACCACCGCGAACACCACGCCGGCCACCACCACCAGCCCGGCCACCACACCCGCCACAACCGGCAAGGAGTTGCCCGAGCCCGACGACGCCTTCGCCGTCGGCTGCTCCGACGGCACACCGACGGCCTCATCGGTCGGGCTCCCCGTCGGGACCGGCACCGCCGACGCAGGCGCAGACCCGCTCGCGGACGGCTGCGGAGCCGCCGACGGCGGAGCCGCATCGGCCGGAAGCGGCGACACGTCCGCCGGGCCGGGATCGCCAGGGTCCGTCAGCGCGACGCGCGGCCGCACCGCGCCATAACCAACGATGTCGTTGCGAACCGACCCGTCATTCGGCCTCCCCGCCGTATTGATGAGGACCCGCAGAACCTGATTCGCCGTCCAGTTGGGATGCACCGACCACACCAGAGCCGCCGATGCGGAAACCATTGCGGTCGCGTCGGACGTGCCATGCCCCTTGCAGTACCCCGTGGCGCCGGGACAAGCACCGACCATATCCATACCAGGAGCCACGAAAACAACCTGTGGCCCACGCTCGGACTCAGCGGTGACAGTACCGTTCCGGTCCGAAGCTCCCACCCCGACCACATTGGGCAGGGCTCCCGGGTACTCGACGACGTTCCCCTGGTCTCCGGAATTTCCAACGCTGGCGACCACCAGCGATCCCTTTGAGCGAGCCCACGCCAAAATCTTGTTCAGCTTCTCCACATCAGCCGGAGACGTCGTGACGGCGGCCATTCCTTGCGAGATGTTGATGACCTTGGCGCCCTGCTCGACCGCATACGTCACCGCCTGCCCGATCTGGCTCAGGAAGTCAGCGGAAACCACCGCATGCTCAGACCCATTGGCGAACTTCAACGGAAGAATCCTGGATCCCGGGGCGAGACCATAGGCGCCCTTCCCGCCATCCGACTTGCCGGTTCCCGCGATGAGGCTGGACATCAGCGTGCCATGGTTCTCCGCATAGGATCCGACTCCACCCGGGCTTCCGCTGAAGTCCTTTCCTGGAAGGAACTGCCCTTCCAGGTCGGGGTGATCAAGCTTGAACCCGCTGTCGATCACCGCGACCGTGACACCCTGTCCCTTGGCCACCTTCCACATCTCCGGGGCGTGCATGGCGTCCAAGTGCCATTGCTGTTGCCGAATCGCGTCCTCGGCAACTGCGGGCGCTGCGACCGGGCCGACCACGATCCCCGCCGCCAGAAGTGCCGCAGCAGTAGCCCGCCAACGCGCTCGCGCGTTCGTCCGCCCCATCACAACTCCTCGTCAATCTCTCCGTCGACCGGGAAGCGTGCCCCGAACAAGCCTGCCCGGCCACTGGGGAGGCCCAGTGGCCGGGCAGTCGTTGCCGTCCTACTCAATCACGTCCGGGTTGCTCTCCGGCGTTCCGTTGGTCCAGGTCTCCTCGTCCTCGTGGAGGTAGTCGGCCCGCTTGCGGCGGTCGCGTTCCTTCCGGTTGCCGTGGCCCGCGGCTCCGGGAGCCATCATGCCGTTCTGCCTGGACTGGGCACCGCCCTCGACGGCGCCCGCCGCGCGGTTGCGCAGGCCCGTACCACCGGGGGTGAACTCGCCGCCCGCAGTCGGGCCCTTGCGGCCGCCGACCGTGCCGCCGGTGGTCGAGGACAGGCCCCGGCCACCGCGCGAACCGCCGCCGGCGCCGACCGCGCCACCGTGGGCGCCGCCCATGCCGGGGTGCATGCCCCCACCCATGCCGGCCGGCCCACCGACCCGGCCACCGCCCGGCCCCGCCGCCTCACGTGCGCCGAAGACCGTCCCGCTGGGCAGACCCGGGGTACCGCCCTTCCCTTGCCCGGGACCGCCGCCGAACGGGGTCGTACGCGCCGGAATCTGGCCGCCGCCCTTCCCGGGGATGGACCCACCGCCACCGCCGCCCCTGGCCGGGATGCTGCCACCGCCGGGTCCCGCCGGGATACCGGGCATCGGGCCGCCACCGGGGATACCGGGGCCTCCCCCCGGACCGTTCGGCCCGGACGGGTACCCGGGAAGGGTGCTCGGCCCGTCCGTCGGCAGCTGCCCGCCACCGGGACCGTACGGACCGGTCTGAGTCGGAAGCGTCGGCGTGGGCAGGCTGTCAAGGCCGGTGCCCGGTCGGTTGATCGGGTCCTGCGGGTGGGACGGCGGGATCGAGTTGCCCGGGTCCTGCGGCATGGGCGGCAGTTGGCCCCCGCCGCCGTACGAGGGTGGGGTGTTGCCCGGGTTCGACGGGCCGGGGCCGCCCGAACCCGGGTCGCGGAGTTGGACCTTTCCGCCGCCACTTCCGCCACCGCCCAACGGGTTGGATCCGCCACCGCCGCCGCCACTCATGCGGGGCGTGCGAACCGAGCCCCCGGAGCTGCCGGCGCCGCCGGGTCCGCCGCCACCGGACACGTCTGAATCGCCGCCTCGGCTCCCTGAATCAGGCGTTCCCGGCAGCACCACGTCCGAAGGAATCCCGTTCAGCGTCGTCGTCGCCGCGCTGTACGCCTGCGCCAGCTTCTCCATCTGGAGAACGGCTTCCTGGTGCTCCTTGTCGACCTTCGCCTTGGCCGTCGCGAACTCCGTCGCGGTCACCCAGTCGTGGGGCGGAACCGACTTCATGTACTCGTCGGACGTCTGACCGACGACATTCTGGGGAACGCTGACGACCTTCGGCTGGCCGTTGTACTTGGCGACCGTCTGGATCTCCGTCTTCGGAGGCTCCGGCACGGCGACCTTGGCGGTGCTGAGCGCCTCGCCGGCCTGGTGCATCGCGTCGCCGGCGGTCGTGGCGTGGTCACCGATGATCTGCGCCGACTGCTGCAGGTTGTTCACCCAGGTCTTGAAGCTCTCGGCAGCCGGACCTTCCCAGGTGACGTTGCCGACGTGCGACTTGAGCGCCGCGCTCAGTTCCCGCAGCACCCGGCCCGCCGACTGCAGCTGAGTGCCACGGCTGAGGACCGTCGCCGGATCCGTGCTGTCCACCATTTTCCGCAGGTGGGCGTGTTCGATGCCTTCGAAGTTCGTGCTGCCTGACACTACTTGCTCCCCGTCTCCCCGTAGGACTCTCCCCGGACCACCATCAGTAGTTACTGCCGTTCGCCCCCGGCGCCGGCGTGGTGTAGCCCGCGTTCTGCGCGACGCCGTTCTGCGCGGCCGTCGTGTGGTCCTCGTTGGTCGCGTAGTTGCTCGCCGTCCGCGAGACCGCCGTCTGCATCGCCTGGATCTGCGCCGCGAAGTCCTTGTGCAGCTGGACGAGCTGGCCGTGGACCTTCCCGTAGGCGGTGGTCAGGGCCGTCGCCTCCGCGAACTCCGCGCTCGCGAAGCTCTTGCCCGTCAGCTTCTGTTCCTGGAGCTTGTACGGCGCCGCCGGCGACCCCTCCATCGCGGCGAGCAACGCTTCGACCTTCCCGGCGAACGTCTTGAGCGTGTCGAGTTCGACCTGGACGTCCTGCTTGCCGAAGGCCGACACCAGGTCACTGGCGCTGACGTTCGTCTGCACCGTGCTGACGACGGGTGCGATGTTCACACCGCCGAACGGCCACGGAAGCTTCTGGTCCAGCATGAACGGCGCCGGGTCGCTCGAAGTCCCCTGCCCGTTCGGGTCGGTGCCCGAAGGGCTGGGCGCGGGGCTCGCGGAAGGGTTGGGTGCGGCACTTGCCGAAGGGCTCGGCGAGGGGCTGGGCGAAGGGCTCGGGGCCGGACCGGGCGACGGGCTCGGTGAAGGGCCCGCCGAGGGCGTCGGCGTCGGACTGGGCGACGGGCTCGCCGAAGGAGTCGGCGTCCCCGAACTCGTTGCACCATTGCCTGCCACAGCAGTTCACCTCTCCCCCGTACGGCCGGCCGGCCCCGGGGTTCCCGGGGGGCGTCGGGCCGCAACACACCGTCAACTTCTGGGTTGTACCGTCCTGGTCGGCACACCGCCCGCCCTGTGGGCGGTTTCCGCCTCCGTCATCGTAGCCACCACCTCTGTCGGACCGGCAGGGCCCTTGGCCCGGCCGTACGCGATCGGTACGAACTTGACACGTACCGGCTGCCGGGACGGCCCTGGTTAGACTGGCCCGGTACGCCCCATCTGCCGCGCAATGTCGCACAGCAGCGACCCAAGGCCGCGGAATGGACGTGACCCGATGAGCTCCCCCGACTCCACTGTCTGGTGGGCCCGTGCCGTACGGCCCGCGCGGCCGCCCCTGCCGGTGGGGCTGATGGTGCGGGCGGCGGTGGGGATGGCGGTGCCGTTGACGGTGGGGCTGCTGACGCACCGGCTGGACCTGGGGGTGTTCGCCGGGCTCGGGGCGATGCACGCGACGATGAACGACCGCGCCGAGCCGGGCGGGCCGCGGGCGGCCCGGATCGGGACGGCCGTTCTCGCCTCCGCGGTCGGCATGCTGATCGGTACCGCTCTCCAGCACGCCGACGTGGATGGGCTGGTCCTCGGCTTCGCGCTGACGCTGACCGCCTTCGCCTCCGGCGCCCTGAGCGCGACCGGCCCGCGCGGCTCGGCGGCCGGGATGCTGTTGCTGGTGTCGGCCGCGCTGGGCAGTGGGATGCCGCTGCCGCAGCCGTGGTGGGCGGCGGCGCCGATGATGCCGGTCGGTGCCGCGTTCGTGGTGCTGCTCGGGCTGCCCGCGGGCGCCCCGAACCGGCCCGCCGCGGATCCGCGCGACCGGGCGCTGGCCGCCGCGTACGAAGCGCTCGGCCGTACCCTCGCCGACCTGGGCGGGCCGCGCGCGGCCGGCTCGCGCCAAGTGCTGACGGCCCGCCTGAACCAGCTCCAGGACCTGCTCGACACGGGCCACCGAGGCGTACGGAACCGGCGGGGCGTACGGGACCATCGGGGCGTACGGAACCGGCGGGGCCTGATGTACGAGGCCGCCCTCGCCGCCACCGAGGCGGCCACCGGGCTGCTGTGGGCCCACCGCCCCGTCCCGCCGGAGGTGGCGCGGGTGCCGGACCGGCTGGCGGCGGCCGTGCGGCGGGGCGGTGGCGAGGTCTCCGTCCCCGACTGGCGGCCTGACACCCCCTCGCGGCAGGCCCTGGACGTGGCGCTGCGCGCTGCCGCCGACACCGTGGCCGGCCGTGACGCGCGGCTGGGCACCGCGCCCGAGCCCCCGCCGGACCCCTGGCGGCTGCGGGCGCGGCTGCTGTCCCGGGGGTCGACGCGGTACGGGCTGCGGGTCGCGCTGTGCATCGCGGTCGGTTCGGCGGTCACCGCCAACTACCCGCTCAGCAAGAGCTACTGGGTGCCCATGACGATCGCCTTCGTGCTCAAGCCCGACCTCGGGTCGGTGTTCCTGCGCGCGGTGAGCCGTTCGATCGGCACGGTGTTCGGGGTGGCCGTGACCGCGGCGCTGCTGATGGCCACCACCGACGAGTGGGCGCTGACCGCGATGGCCGCGCTCTGCGTGGCCCTGCTCCCGTACGCGACGGCGGCGCACTACGGGCTGAACACCGTGGTGATGACGCCGATGGCGCTGATCCTGCTGCAGCTCGGCGGGCAGAGCGGCGCGGCCGAGTTCCGGCCCCGGCTCCTGGACTCCGTGCTGGCCAGCGCGATCGTCCTGCTCTTCGGCTACCTGCTGTGGCCGGAGCGCCCGCGCCACCGGATCGAGCCCCGGCTGGTCGCCGCGACGACGGCCCTGCGGGCCTACCTCGACGCCGTCGTCGCGGACGCCACCCCCAGGAGCACCTCCCCCGGGGACCCCACCCCCAGGGACCCCGGGGGCGAAAACGTCACCAGCGAAGACACCACCGCCGAAGGCGCCACGCCCGAGCCCGGCACCGCCCAGGTGTGGCTGCGCCGTACGGCCTACCGCTCGCTCGCGGACGCCCGCCAGGAGGTGCGGCAGGGCCTGTCCGAGCCGCCGCCCACCGGCCGGCTGGCCGAGCTCTGGCTGCCGGCGACGGCGGCGCTGGAGCGGCTGGGCGGCGCGGTGGCGGCGTTCGCGGCGCAGATCCGGTACGGCGGACGGGTGCCGGACCCGGCCGAGGTCGACCGGGTCCACCGTTCACTGGACGAGCTGGCGGCCGCCGCCCGCGCGCACCAGCCGCCCGCCACCCCGGCAGGCCCGAACGCGCCGGTGAGCCCGACGGCCCCGCACGACCCCACCCGCAGTGCTCTGGGCCGCGCCGCGGAGGAGCTCGAAACGCTCCTCCGCCGTACCTAGGCCCACCAAGCCCGAGCCCACCGAGAGGGGATCAGACCTGCTCGGCCAGCTCCAGCCAGCTCATCTCCAGCTCCTCCTTCTCCTCCCGGACCCCGCGCAGCTGCGCGTCCAGCTCCGCGACCTTGGAGAAGTCGGCGGCGTGCTCGGCGAGTTGGGCGTGCAGCTTGGACTCCTTCTCGTCCAGCTTGGCGATCTGCCGCTCCAGCTTCTGCATCTCCTTCTTCGCCGCCCGCAGGTCCCCGCCGGAGAGCCCGGCGGCAGCGGGCGTCTCGGACGGCGCCGTCGAAGGAGCCGTGGCCGAAGCGGCCGAAGCGGCTGCGGCGGCCGCCATCCGGGCCCGGCGCTCCAGGTACTCGTCCACGCCGTTCGGCAGCATCCGCATCTTCTTGTCGCCGAGCAGCGCGTGGACGGTGTCCGTGGTGCGCTCGATGAAGAAGCGGTCGTGGCTGATGACGATCATCGAGCCGGGCCAGCCGTCGAGCAGGTCCTCCAGCTGGTTGAGCGTCTCGATGTCGAGGTCGTTGGTCGGCTCGTCCAGGAACAGCACGTTGGGCTCGTCCATCAGCAGCCGCAGCAGCTGGAGCCGGCGCCGCTCGCCACCGGACAGGTCGCCGAGCGGCGTCCACTGCTTGTCCTTGCCGAAGCCGAACTGCTCGCACAGCTGGCCCGCGCTCATCTCCCGGCCCTTGCCGAGGTCGACCCGCGAGCGGACCTGCTCGACGGCCTGGAGCACCCGGGTCGCCGGGTCCAGTTCGGCGACCTCCTGGGAGAGGTACGCCAGGCGTACGGTCTTGCCGACCTTGATCACGCCCGAGGCCGGCTGGACGTCGCCCTCCGAGGCGTACGCGTCGCGCATCGCGCGCAGCAGCGAGGTCTTGCCGGCGCCGTTGACGCCGAGCAGGCCGATCCGGTCGCCGGGGCCGAGCTGCCAGGTGAGGTTCTCCAGCAGCAGCTTCGGGCCGGCCTTGACGGTCACGCCCTCCAGGTCGAAGACCGTCTTCCCGAGCCGCGCGTTGGCGAACTTCATCAGCTCGGACTTGTCGCGCGGGTCCGGCACGTCCGCGATCAGGGCGTTGGCGGCCTCGATCCGGTAGCGCGGCTTGGAGGTGCGGGCGGGGGCGCCGCGGCGCAGCCAGGCCAGCTCCTTGCGGGCCATGTTCTGGCGCTTCTGCTCCTCGACGGCCTCGATCCGGGAGCGCTCGGCGCGGGCGAAGACGTAGTCGGAGTAGCCGCCCTCGTACTCGTGCACCTCGCCGTGCTGGACGTCCCACATCCGGGTGCAGACCTGGTCGAGGAACCAGCGGTCGTGGGTGACGCAGACCAGCGCGGAGCGGCGCTTCTGCAGGTGCTGGGCGAGCCAGTTGATGCCCTCGACGTCGAGGTGGTTGGTGGGCTCGTCGAGGATGATCAGCTCCGGGGAGCCGAGCAGCAGCTTGGCGAGGGCGATCCGGCGGCGCTCGCCACCGGAGAGCGGGCCGATGACGGTGTCCAGGCCGTCGGCGAAGCCGGGCAGGTCGAGGCCGCCGAAGAGGCCCTCGATGATGTCGCGGATCCGGGCGTCGCCGAGCCACTCGTGGTCGGCCCGGTCGGCGATCACCTCGTGCCGGATGGTCGCCTCCGGGTCGAGCGAGTCGTGCTGGGTGAGGACGGCCGGTTCGAGGCCACCGCTCCAGGTGATCCGGCCCGCGTCGGGTTCCTCCAGCTTGGCGAGCATCCGGATCAGGGTGGTCTTGCCGTCGCCGTTGCGGCCGACGACGCCGATCCGGTCGCCCTCGCTGACGCCCAGGCTGACCGCGTCCAGCAGGGTGCGGGTGCCGTAGACCTTCGTGACGGACTCGATGGTGGCGAGGTTGACGGCCACGTGTGCTGCGCTCCTGGGGTCGGCGGTCGCGGGGCGGCCCGCCGCTCGACGGCCGGGTGCCCCTCTCGGGGGCACCCCGATCTCCCCAGCCTAATGGGCCCGCCGGAACACCTTCACCGCGTCGACCCGCCCGGAAGGCCGCCGCCGGCCTCAGCCCACCACGGACGCGCCCGGCACCGGCCCGTGCGTGGCGTGGGCGGTCCGGCAGGTGCCGGAGGCCCGCAGCGCCGCGGCCACGGCGGCGGCCGCTTCGGCGTCCTTGACCAGGAAGGCGCAGGTGGGCCCGGAGCCGGAGACCAGCGCCCCGAGCGCGCCCGCGTCGGTGCCGACCCGCAGGGTGGCGGTGAGCGCGGGGCGCAGCGAGAGCGCGGCGGGCTGGAGGTCGTTGGCGAGCGCGGCGGCCAGGGCGACGGTGTCGCCCTCGGCGAGGGCGGCGAGCAGCGCCGGGTCGGCCTCCGGGGTGGGCACGTCGGTGTCGCTGGAGCCGGTGCCGGCCTCCTCGCGCAGCCGGTCGCACTCGCGGAACACGGCGGGGGTGGACAGGCCGCCCTCGGCGACCGCGAAGACCCAGTGGTGGGTGCCCTCGACGGCCAGCGGCTCCAGGATCTCGCCGCGGCCGCGGCCCAGCGCGACGCCGCCGAGCAGGGCGAACGGCACGTCGGAGCCGAGTTCGGCGGCCAGCTCCAGCAGCACCGGGAGCGGGGTGTCCAGCTGCCAGAGCGCGTCGCAGGCGACCAGCGCCGCCGCGCCGTCGGCGCTGCCGCCGGCCATGCCGCCGGCCACCGGGATGGCCTTGGCGATGTGCAGGTGCACGCCCGGGTCGGCGATGCCGTGGTGGGCGGCGAGCAGCCTGGCGGCGCGGGCGGCGAGGTTGCTGTCGTCCAGCGGGACGACGGCGGCGTCCGGTCCGGTGCAGCTCAGGGTGACGCCTTCGCCCGCCGAGGCGGTGACCTCGTCGCCGAGGGCGACGGCGAAGAAGACGTTGGTCAGGTCGTGGAAGCCGTCGGCGCGCAGGCCGCCGACCCCCAGCTGGACGTTGACCTTGGCCGGTACCCGTACGGTGATCACGCGGTGTCCTTAGCAGGCTTGTGCTCGGCGACATCAGGCTTGTGCTCGGCGATCGCGGCGAACTGCTCCACCGTGAGCATCTCGCCGCGCAGCTTGTGGTCGATGCCGGCGGCCGCGAGTGCCTGCTCGGCCCCGGCGGCGGAGCCCGCCCAGCCGGCCAGCGCGGCGCGCAGGGTCTTGCGCCGCTGGGCGAACGCGGCGTCGACCACCGCGAACACCTCCGCGCGGCTGGCGGTGGTCCGCGGCGGCTCGCGGCGGATCAGCGAGACCAGCCCGGAGTCGACGTTGGGGGCGGGCCAGAAGACGTTGCGGCCGATGGCCCCGGCCCGCTTCACCTCGGCGTACCAGTTCGCCTTGACCGACGGGACGCCGTACACCTTGTTGCCCGGCTTGGCGGCGAGCCGGTCGGCGACCTCGCTCTGCACCATCACCAGGGTCCGCTCGATGCTGGGGAAGGTCGCCAGCATGTGCAGCAGGACGGGCACGGCGACGTTGTACGGGAGGTTGGCGACCAGCGCCGTGGGCGCCGGCCCGGGCAGCTCGGTGACCTCCATGGCGTCGCTGAACACCAGGTCGAAGGAGCCGGCCTTGCCGGGCATCCGGGCGGCGACGGTGTCCGGCAGGTGCTGCGCCAGCACGGGGTCGATCTCGACCGCCGTGACGTGCCGCGCCACCTCCAGCAGCGCCAGCGTGAGCGAGCCGAGCCCGGGTCCGACCTCCACCACCGCGTCCTGTTCCGTCACCTCCGCGGCCCGGACGATCCGCCGCACGGTGTTGCCGTCGATGACGAAGTTCTGCCCGCGCTGCTTGGTCGGCTTCACGCCGAACGCGGCCGCCAGCTCCCGGATGTCGGCGGCGCCAAGCAGGTGGTTGTCAGGGGTGGGGTCGGTGGTGCTCACGCGCCAAGGATACGGGCGCGGGAGGCCCTCAGAGTTCGACGGCCTCGACGAGATCGATCTCCACGGGGTACGGCACCGAGGTGCGGAGCACGCCCTCGTGCCGGGCGACGGGCAGGTGGACGCCCTTCTCCTCGTCCCGGTGGAACTCGTGGACGATGGGGAGGTCGTCGATGCCCCGCTCGGCCCGCCGTCGGAAATCCGTTCGACCGGGCTCCGTTCGGCCGGGCCGTCGTCCGAAGGAGCCGTCGGCTCAGTAGCCGAAGGCCCGCGCCGTGTTCGCCGCGACGGCCGCCGACAGCTCGTCCTCGTGCAGTCCGAGGGTCGCGGCCATCGAGCGCACCGTGACCGGGATCAGGTACGGGGCGTTCGGGCGGCCGCGGTAGGGGTGCGGGGTGAGGAACGGGGCGTCGGTCTCGACCAGGATCCGGTCCAGCGGGGTGGCGAGCAGGGCGTCCCGCAGCGGCTGGTTGGCCTTGAAGGTGACCGGGCCGGCGAAGGAGAGGTACCAGCCGTGCTCGGCGCAGACCTTGGCCATCTCGGCGTCGCCGGAGTAGCAGTGGAAGACCGTCCGCTCCGGTGCGCCCTCCTCCAGCAGGACGGCGATGACGTCCTCGTGGGCGTCCCGGTCGTGGATGACCAGGGCCTTGCCGTGCCGCTTGGCCATCTCGATGTGGCGGCGGAACGACTCCTTCTGGATCTCCACGCCCTCCGGCCCGGTGCGGAAGTAGTCCAGGCCGGTCTCGCCGACGGCGAGCACCTGAGGCAGCGCGGCCAGCGCGTCGATCTCGGCGAGCGCCTCGTCCAGCGCGGCGGCGCCGCCGGCCGGGCGCTGCTGCCCGGACCAGCTGTCCGGGTCCCCGAGGTGGATCCGCGGCGCCTCGTTCGGGTGCAGGGCGACGGCCGCGTGCACCTGCTCGTACTGGGCCGCCAGTTCGGCGGCCCAGCGCGAGCCGGGCACGTCGCAGCCCACCTGGACCACCGTGGTGACCCCGACCGAGGCGGCCTTCGCCAGGCCCTCGGCCGGGGTGCCGGACTGCATGTCCAGGTGGGTGTGCGAGTCGGCCACCGCCACGGCCAGGGGTTCCGGCAGCGGCGGCGGGGTCGACCGGTCGTCGTCCTTCTTGGCCATGGTCAGGCGGCCGGCTTCTCTTCGAGGCGCGGGAAGAGGATCTCGCCCTTGGTGACGGTGGCGCCGGCGGGCAGCCGGCCCCAGTCGGCCGTGGTGGCGACGGTCTGCGCGGACAGCGCGCCCAGCCCGGCGGCCTCGGCGCCCAGCGAGTCCCACAGCTTCTCGGCGGTGGACGGCATCACCGGGTTGAGCAGCACGGCGGTGGCGCGCAGCGACTCGGCGGCGGTGTAGAGGATGGTGGCCAGGCGGGCCTGGCCCTCGGCCGAGTCGTCCTTGGCGACCTTCCACGGCTCCTGCTCGGTGAGGTAGCCGTTGACCTGCTTGACGAACTCGAAGATCGCCGCGAGGCCGCCGGCGAAGTCCAGCTCCTCGCCGATCTTCCGGTCGGCGACCTCGACGGCCTTGACCAGCCCGTCCGCGACGGCCTGCTCGGCGTCACCGTGCGCGGCCGAGGCCGGGAGCGTCCCGCCGAAGTACTTGCCGACCATCGCGGCGACCCGGGAGGCCAGGTTGCCGAAGTCGTTGGCGAGCTCGGAGGTGTACCGGGCGGTGAAGTCCTCCCAGGAGAACGAGCCGTCGGTGCCGAACGGGATCGCCCGCAGGAAGTAGTAGCGGTACGCGTCCACGCCGAAGTGCGAGGTGAGGTCGGTGGGCGCGATGCCGGTCAGGTTGGACTTGGACATCTTCTCGCCGCCGACCATCAGCCAGCCGTTGGCCACGACCCGCTTGGGCAGCGGCAGCCCGGCGGCCATCAGCATGGCGGGCCAGATGACGGCGTGGAAGCGCAGGATGTCCTTGCCGACCAGGTGGACGGAGGCGGGCCACAGCTCGGCGAAGCGCTCCGGGTCGCTGCCGTAGCCGGCCGCGGTGATGTAGTTCTGCAGCGCGTCCACCCACACGTACAGGACGTGCTTCTCGTCCCAGGGCAGCGGAACGCCCCAGTCGAAGGTGGAGCGGGAGATCGAGAGGTCCTTGAGGTCCTGCTCGACGAAGCGCAGCACCTCGTTGCGGGCCGAGGCGGGCTGGATGAAGTCGGGGTTGGCCGCGTAGAACTCCAGCAGCTTCGGGCCGTAGGCGGAGAGGCGGAAGAAGTAGTTCTCCTCCTCCAGCCACTCGACCGGCTTCTTGTGGACGGAGCAGAGCTTCTCGTCCGGGGTGGCGCCGTCGAGCAGTTCGGCCGGGAGCTTGAACTCCTCGCAGCCGACGCAGTACGGGCCCTCGTAGCCGCCCTTGTAGATCTCGCCCTTGTCGAACAGGTCCTGGACGAACTCCTGCACCCGGGCGGTGTGCCGCTCCTCGGTGGTGCGGATGAAGTCGTCGTTGGCGATCTCCAGGTGCTGCCAGAGCGGCTTCCAGGCCTCCTCGACCAGCTTGTCGCACCACTCCTGCGGGGTGACGCCGTTCGCCTCGGCGGTCCGCATGATCTTCTGACCGTGCTCGTCGGTGCCGGTCAGGTACCACACCTTCTCGCCGCGCTGGCGGTGCCAGCGGGTGAGGACGTCGCCCGCCACGGTGGTGTACGCGTGGCCCAGGTGCGGGCGATCGTTGACGTAGTAGATCGGGGTGGAAACGTAGTACGCCGGGGCGCTCGCCCCGGTGGTGCTGTGGTCTGCAGTGGCCGCCATGGTCGGAAAGCTTAGTCGGGCGCGCGGACCGCCCTCGACCGAGTTGTTTCCCGGCCGGGAGCGGTCCCTCCCCCGTCAGCCCAGCAGCCGGGACCAGAACCGGGCCCAGCGCCCGCGCGGCCGGGTGGGCCCGGTCGCCGGGGGCGCCCCGGCCGGTTCGGCGTGGGCGGGGTAGCCGGGCGCGTGCTGCCAGGCCTGGTCGGCGGAGGCGACCCGGCCCTCGCGCATGATCCGTACCGTGTGGCCGCCACAGCCCGGGCAGGCCGGCTGGAGGAGCGGTGACGGCACCCGGACGCCGTTGGCGTGGTACTCGAACACGACGTGCCCGTCCTTGGCCACGTGGTGCTCGATGTCGTACGCCTGCTCCCAGCCGTACCCGCAGCGCAGGCACGCGAAGGAGTAGGCCTCCCGTACGGTCTCGACGGGAGTGTGCGGCCGGCCGGCCAGGCCGGCGGTGCTCAGTGCGCTGCCACTGCGGGGGCTACCGACAACATCGCTCATGGCCGTCTCCCAGCGCCCGCCGGACGCTCGCCCGGCTGGGTCTTTCCCTTCCAGGAAATGCCCGGACCGCCCCGGCCGACGCCCCGCTTGTGAAGACTTGGATGCGCGTTGGTCAGACCTATACGAAAATCCTCGTGGGGTCCGGGGAGCGCGACCGAAACTTCAGCTCAGCGGGTGTTTAACCGGGGCCTTCTCTCCACGGTACGACTCCGCGTGAGCATCGCAACCCCCGGTGTTCACCCCTTCTTCGGGCTTCCCTCCAGCCCCTCCTTCTTCGCCGCCACGACCGCGTCGAAGACCTCCCGCTTGGGCAGCGAGAGCTCCACCGCGACGGCCGCGATGGCCTCCTTGCGCCGCTCCCCGGCCTCCTCCCGGACGGCCACCAGCCGGGCCAGCTCGGCCGGGGTCAGCTCCTCGGGCGCGGCCGGCGGGGCACCCGCGACCACGACGGTGATCTCGCCCTTGACGCCCTCGGCCGCCCAGGCGGCCAGCTCGCCGATCGGGCCGCGCTTGACCTCCTCGTAGGTCTTGGTGAGCTCGCGGCAGACGGCGGCCGGGCGCTCCGGCCCGAACGCCTCGGCCATCGCGGACAGCGCCTCGGCGATCCGGTGCGGCGCCTCGAAGAACACCATGGTGCGCGGTTCGGCGGCGATCGAGGCGAGCTGCCGGGCCCGGTCGCCGGTCTTGCGGGGCAGGAAGCCCTCGAAGGTGAAGCGGTCCACCGGCAGGCCGGACAGCGCGAGCGCGGTGAGCACCGCCGAGGGCCCGGGCACGGCGGTGACCTTGAGGTCGGCCGCCACCGCGGCGGCGACCAGCCGGTAGCCGGGGTCGGAGACCGAGGGCATGCCGGCGTCGGTCACCAGCAGCACCCGGGCGCCGCCGAGCAGCGCCTCGACCAGTTCGGGGGTGCGGCCGACCTCGTTGCCCTCGAAGTACGAGACCACCCGCCCGGCCGGGGTGACCCCGAGCGCTTGGGTGAGCCGGCGCAGCCGGCGGGTGTCCTCCGCCGCGATGACGTCCGCCGTGGCCAGTTCGTGGACCAGCCGGGGCGGGGCGTCCGAGACGTCGCCGATGGGGGTGCCTGCGAGAACGAGTACTCCTGTCACGGACCCCATCCTCGCAGCTACCCGCCGCCGGAGCTTTTGGTGACGATTCGGTCAGCTTCCGAGGGAGCGGACACACGTGCGAGGAGCGCCCCTACGATGTGGCGGATGAACGGCGACACGGCGGCGCAGACGCCCACTGGTACAGACCACTCCGCGGTCGGCGGCGTCGGCCTGCCGTCCCCCCGCTCACCGCAGGCCGGGCCGGCCGGCTGGCGCGAACGCCTGGCCCGGTACGGCTACACCGCCCGGCCCGGGGCGACGCTCACCGAACGGCTGGCCCCGCCGATGCCGGACGGCCCCCGGGTGACGCCCCCGGACGTGCCGCAGTCCCCGCTGCTGCTGCGGATGGGCCTCTCGCTGCCGCAGGGCCTCTGGTACTTCCTGTGCCGCTGGGCCGGCTGGCTCGGCCCGATCGCGGTGGCGGTGTTCGCCGCGATCCTGCGGTTCACCGACCTCGGCCGGCCGCACGCGATCATCTTCGACGAGACGTACTACGCCAAGGACGCCTACGCGCTCTGGCACGGCGGCTACGAGATCAACTGGCCGGAAGACGCCAACGCCACGATCATGACGCCGGGCGCGGCCGTCCCGTACCGGGCGACGCCCTCGTACGTGGTCCATCCCCCGGTGGGCAAGTGGATCATCGGCGCGGGTGAGCAGCTGTTCGGCATGAACCCCTTCGGCTGGCGGTTCGCGGTGGCCCTGCTCGGCACCCTGTCGGTGCTGATGCTGGCCCGGATCGCCCGCCGGATGTTCCGCTCCACCCTGCTGGGCTGCGTGGCGGGCCTGCTGCTCGCGGTGGACGGCCTGCACCTGGTGCTCAGCCGCGCCGCCCTGCTCGACCTGGTGGTGATGTTCTGGACCCTCGCCGCCTTCGGCTTCCTGGTGCTGGACCGCGACCGCACCCGGGCCCTGCTGGCCGAGAAGCTGGGCGGGATCGCGAACCCGGAGCTCGCCCAGCGGCTGAACCTGGGCTGGCGCCCGTACCGGATCGCGGCCGGCGTCTGCGTCGGCCTGACCGCCGCCACCAAGTGGAGCGGCCTGTACGTCCTGGCGGCCTTCGGCCTGATGACCGTGCTCTGGGACGTCGGCGCCCGCCGGGCGGCCGGCGCCCCGCGCCCCTACCTGGCGGTGCTCGCCCGGGACGCGGTGCCGGCCTTCGTCTCGGTCGCCGTGGTCTCGGTCGCGACCTACATCGCCTCCTGGTGGGGCTGGTTCGCCAGCAGCACCACCCCCGGGCAGGGCGGCTGGGGCCGGGACTGGGCGGTCGGCCGCAGCACCGACTTCCCGTGGATACCCGAGGGCCTGCGCGCCCTGTGGCACTACCACACGACGGTCTACGACTTCCACGTCGGACTGAGCGACCCCCACACCTACCAGTCCAACCCGTGGTCCTGGCTGGTGCTGGGCCGGCCGGTGTCCTTCTTCTACGAGTCCCCCAAGTCCGGCCAGGCCGGCTGCACCGCCGCCGACTGCGCCCGCGAGGTGCTGGGCATCGGCACCCCGCTGCTGTGGTGGGCGGGCATCGTGGCCCTGGTCTACTGCCTGTGGCGCTGGGCGCTGCGGCGGGACTGGCGGGCCGGCGCGCTGCTCTGCGGCCTGGCGGCCGGCTACCTGCCCTGGTTCCTCTTCCAGGAGCGGACGATCTTCCTGTTCTACGCGGTGGCCTTCGTCCCGTTCCTGGTGCTGGCGGTGACGATGCTGATCGGCGCCCTGATCGGACCGGCCGGCGCCTCCCGGGACCGCCGGATCATCGGCTCCACGGCGGCCGGCCTGCTGATCCTGCTGATCGTCTGGAACTTCCTGTTCTTCTTCCCGCTGTTCACCGGGCAGACCATCCCGCTGGAGGACTGGCGCCGCCGGATGTGGTTCACCACCTGGATCTGACCCTCCCCGGCCCGGCGCGCACCCGGTCCCCACGAATCGTCCGCACCCGGTGCGGGGCACGTACCAGATCCGTCACAAGTGCCGGGCCATTCGCCGACGCACCGATCGGCGCTGCCTAGGGTGGTGGGGTAGCGCGTTTCCGGCCCCGCCGGTTGCGCCCGGCCGCGAGACCCCTGGGGGACCTGCACCATGCGCAGTGGCGCGAAGATCGGCATCATCACCGGCGTGTCCATCGCCGTCCTCGCGGGCGGCGGCTACGGCGTGTACAGCCTGGTGGGCGACTCCGGCGGCGGCTCCGGCGCCAAGAAGCCGCGCACCGTGGTCGCCGAGCCGCCGACGACCGAACAGGCCGCCGCCGGCATGAAGGACTTCCTGACCGCCTGGCAGGCCGGCGACATCGCCAAGGCGGCCTCGCTGACCGACGACCCGGCCGCGGCCACCACCGCCCTGACCGCCTTCCGGGACCAGGTCAAGCCGAGCGCGCTGACCCTCACCCCGTTCGGCGAGACCACCCAGCAGGTCTTCTCCGCGGCCACCGGCACCCCCGCCCCGCCCGCCAAGCCGTCCGCCGGGGCCTCCGCGACGCCGGGCGCCGACGACACGCCGTCCGCCACCGCCACGCCCGGCCCGACCGGCAAGCTGATGTCCTACAAGGCGCGCGCCGAGTTCGCGGGCACCAGCCGGGTCTGGGACTACCAGGGCTTCCTGGGCGTCGTGAAGATGAGCGACAACACCCCGGCCGTGCACTGGGCGCCGTCGGTGATCCACCCCCACCTGTCCGGCAACGAGACCATCGCCGTCCAGCCGGTCTTCGCCCCGCCGTCCACCGTGGTGGACCGCAACGGCAAGCCGATCCAGGGCACCTCGATCACCGCGGCGCTGATGAGCACCCTCCAGGACAACGCCAACAAGCTGCTGCCGGCGGACCCGGCCAAGGACCAGGACGCGGGCAGCGCGGTGGTGGTCTCCGACCCGTCCGGCAAGGGCCCCCAGGACAAGCTGTTCACCATCGTCGAGCCGAAGCCCGGCAAGCCGTTCAAGGTGACCATCGACAACACCCTCCAGGCCGCCGCCGAGAAGGCGATGACCGACCTGGGCGGCAAGCCCGGCTCCATCGTGGCGGTCGAGCCGAGCACCGGCCAGGTGCTGGCCTTCGCCAACTCCCCGGCCACCGGCCAGAACCGGGCCTTCACCGGACTGCTCGCGCCCGGCTCGACGATGAAGATCGTCACGTCGGCGGCACTGCTGGAGAACGGGATCAACCCGGACACCGTGGTGGCCTGCCCGGAGAAGAGCAGCAACGCGGTGGCGATCCCGAACGACTTCCCGGGCGCCTTCCCGAACAACACGCTCCAGCAGGACTTCATGGTGTCCTGCAACACGGCCTTCATCAACCAGGGCCTGACCAGCCTCAAGCCCGACACGCTCTCCGGCACCGCCAAGGACGTGTTCGGCATCGGCCTGGAGTGGAAGACCGGCCTGCCGAACGCCGACGGCAAGGTCCCGGCGACGCCGGGCAGCAAGGACGAGCAGGCGATGAACTACATCGGCCAGGGCAAGGTCCAGATGAACCCGCTGGCCATCGCCTCGATCACCGCGACCGTCCAGAGCGGGGCGTTCAAGCAGCCGATCCTGGTCGCCGGTCTGCCGCAGCAGGCCGCCACCCGGCAGATCTCGCCGGACGTCGCCGCCAAGCTGCGCGCGATGATGAACGCCACCGCCACCGGCGGCACGGCCAGCCAGGTGATGGCCGGGATCACCGACAACGCGGGTGCCAAGACCGGCTCCGCCGAGGTCCAGGGCGCGTCCGTCACCAACAGCTGGTTCACCGCCTTCCGCGGCAACCTCGCGGTGGCCGCCGAGGTCCAGGGCGGCGGTCACGGCGTGGACGCGGCCGGCCCGGCCGTCGCCTCCATCCTGAAGGCCGGCCGCTGAGCCCGGAC
>NZ_JBHUAF010000154.1:0-18430 GCF_042789895.1 Kitasatospora sp. NPDC056783 | reverse complement strand
GCGCGGAACGCCTCCCGGCACCGGCGGTTCCGGTGTGGGTTCAGGTGCGGGCGGATGCCTCAGTCGCCGGCCGGCCCCGCCAGGTGGGCGGTGAGCCACACCAGGGTGTCCGGGATCATCTTCTTGAAGTCCGAGGTCAGGTGCTTGCCGCCGGCCTGCTCGTGGTACTCCAGGCTCACCGGCGGCACCGCCTTCTCCACCCAGCTCTTGACCACCTTGGTCTCGTACGGGTTGGCGCCGCCCGCGGTGACCAGCATGCTCACGTCGGCCTTGCCCTGGGCGACCAGCAGGTCGGGGTTGTTGGCGGACTTCTCCGCGTCGTGGCCCTTCCACAGCAGCGAGTCCGGTATGAAGTAGCCGTCGATCGGGACGGCCGCCTTGTAGACCTGCGGGTACTGGAGGGCGAGCTTGGCGCTGCAGAAGCCGCCGGTGGAGGCGCCCATCACGCCCCAGCCGTCCCGGCCCTTCACGGTGCGGAAGTTGGCGCGGACGAAGTCGGGGATGTCCTCGGCCATCCAGGTGGCCATCTTCGGCTGGCCCGGGATGTCGGAGCAGTCCAGCGCGTTCTTCTCGTCGCTGTTGAAGTTCTGCACCGGCATGACCATGATGAACGGGTGGGACTTGCCCTCCTTGACCAGCTTCGCGTTCTCCTCCTGGATCGGCAGCTGGTTGTCGGTCCAGGTGTTGTAGCCGTTGCTCTGGCCGCCCGCGAAGAGGGTGAGCACCGGGAAGCCGGTCTTGGCGAACTTGGGGTCGTTGTACTCGGGCGGCAGCCAGACCCAGACCTTGCCGGAGACGCCGGACTTCGCGCCGGTGACGGTGGTCAGCATGATCGGTCCGGCGGCGGTGTCCCGGGCCTTGGACAGGCTGGCGGCGGGCCCGGTGGGCATCAGCACCTTGCCGCCGGCGGCCGGGGTCGTGCCGGTCGCCGACGGGGTGGCGCCGGTGGCGCTCGGGCTGCCCGCGGAGCTGCTGCTCCCGGCCGGGGTGTTCGCGGCCGTGTGGTCCCCCTTCCCACCGCCGGAACTCCCGCAGGCCGCGAGCGAGGCGGCCAGGGCGAGCACGGCGGCGCCGGACAGGACGGCGCGGGAACGGGACGACTGCCTAAGCACGGTGAGGACTCTCCGACCGATGACGCACCCGGTCCGTCTGACCGGGCGGCGGCCCCCCGGTGGGGCCGGACAGGCCCAGGGGCACAGCACTGGTGCGTCCCCCGGGAATGAAGGCGCGCCGCCCACACGGGGGGCGCGCGTTCCTGCGATCTTATGACGTGGACCGGGGCGGGCCGGTTGCGCGGCGGCCACCGGAAATCCAATGTTTGTTCGCGATCAGGTAAAAGCCTTCACCGCTCCCGCCGTTCGGCGGGGGTCGTTCGGCGGGGGGCACCGCCGGGTGTCTGTCGGACCGTCCGGATTTTGGATGCTTTGACCAGTGACGACGGCCCGTCGATCCGCGACGATCACTCCGGGTGCGACCGGAACAGTCATCGAGGAGGGTGCCATGAACCAGCGGATCGCCGTCGTCACCGGGGCCGGGAGCGGCGTCGGCCGCGCCGTGGCGGTGGAACTGGCCGCGGCCGGCTGGCGGACGGTGCTGGCCGGCCGGCGGCCCGGGCCGCTGCACGAGACCGCCCGGCTCTGCGCCGCCCCGGCCGAAGGGGTGCCGAGCGACACGGTGCCGGGCGACGCGGTGTCGGGCGACGCGGCAGCGGAGGCCGTCCCGCCGGCCGACGTGGTGCCGACCGACGTCACCGACCCGGCCGCGGTGGACGCGCTGTTCGCCGCCGTCGCCGAGCGCCACGGCCGGGTGGACCTGCTGTTCAACAACGCCGGCGCCTTCGGCCCGGCCGTCCCGGTGGAGGAACTGGCGGTCGAGGACTGGCGGGCCGTGGTCGACCTCAACCTGACCGGCGCCTTCCTCTGCGCCCGGGCCGCGTTCCGGCAGATGAAGGCCCAGGACCCGCGGGGCGGCCGGATCATCAACAACGGCTCGATCTCCGCGCACGTCCCGCGCCCGCACTCGATCGCCTACACCGCGACCAAGCACGCCGTCACCGGCCTGACCAAGTCGCTCTCCCTGGACGGCCGCCCGTACCGGATCGCCTGCGGGCAGATCGACATCGGCAACGCGGCGACCGACCTGACGGCGGCGATCGGCGCGGGCGCCCGGCAGGCGGACGGCCGGATCGTCCCCGAGCCGACCATGGACGTGGCCGACGTGGCGCGCACCGTGCGGCACATGGCCGGGCTGCCGCTGGAGGCCAACGTGCAGTTCGCCACCGTGATGGCGACGGCCATGCCGTACATCGGCCGGGGGTAACCGCCCGGCCACCCCGCGCCCGGGGGCCCGGTCCGTCACCGGCACCCGAGCGGACCCCGGTCGGCCGCCGCCGACCGGGGTCCCCCGGGAATCCACGGGCCGGACACGGCCAGACACAGCCGGACACAGCCGCCTACGGCCGCCAGGTGTCGTTCAGCGCGACCACCCCGCCCGAGGTCACCGCGGCCGTCCGGTTGGCCCCGGACTCCCAGGTCACCGCGCCACTGGCGTCCTTGCGGACGTACTTGTACTGGAAGGACGTGCCGCCCGGCAGCGACAGCGCCAGCGACCAGACCGGGTAACCGGCCGAGGAGAGCGGCAGCGCCTTGGCCGGGTCCCAGCCGCCGAGCGCCGCGACGTCGCCGACCACGTAGACGTTCTGCCCGACCGAGGTGGTGGCGTTGACGTTGAACGAGGCGCCGGAGACGTTCGTGCCGGACGGGACGTACAGCGCGACCGCGTCGCCCGCGCCGACCGTCGCGGTGAACTGCCCGTTGGCGCCCACCTGGTACGTCGGGCCGGTGCAGCCGCCGCCCGTCTGCGGGTCGCCGTGCTGGACGTCGCAGTAGGTGCCGGCCGGCAGCCCGGTCTGGAAGGTCCGGGTGATCGCGCCGCTCTCGTGGTTGATCGCGACGTACCCCTTGGCGCCGCGGCCGAAGGCGATGGCGTTGCCGCCGTTGGACCACCAGTTCGTCACGCCGGTGCCCGCGACCGCGTTGCGGAAGCCGACCATGTTGGCGACCTGCCGCCAGGCGTGGGTGCAGTTCCACCCGTCCTGGTAGCAGGCCTTGACGGTGCCACCGTTCGGCGGGCCGTCGTCCTTGTTGGTGAAGGAGTATCCGGAGTGGATGTTGGGCGAGCCGTACGGCGAGGCCAGCAGGAAGACGTTGGCCAGCGTGTAGGTGTTGCCGTAGGTGTAGTTGAGGGTGGAGCCGTTGCGCTCGGTGTCCCAGTTGTCGAGGAAGGTGCGCGCCTGGCCGCTCGGCAGGTAGCCCCAGGAGGCGCCCCAGCCGTTGAGGTTGGCGAGCTTGTCGCTGGTGAACATCCGCTTCAGGTCGGTGCCGACCCGGAACTCGTCCACGTCGCCGGTGCCGGTGTACTCGGTGGGCTGGATCGGCTCGCCGGCGCCGTAGATGACCTCCTGCACCCAGTAGGCCTTGGGGTTGGCCATCCTGGCCTTGATCGCGGCGAGGTCGGTGGCGGCGATGTGCTTGGCGGCGTCGATCCGGTAGCCGTCGACGCCGAGCGAGGCCAGGTCGTCCAGGTAGTGCGCGATGGTGGTCTGGACGTACGCGCTGCCGGTGTCCAGGTCGGCGAGGTCGACGAGTTCGCAGTTCTGGACGTTGCCGCGGTCCTGGTAGTCGCCGATCGCCTGGCGGCAGGAGTGGAAGTCCTGGTTCTGGTAGGTGCCGGGGTAGTCGTACTTGGTGTACGCGGTGCCGCCGGTGCCGGTCCCGGAGCCCGCCGACATGTGGTTGACCACCGCGTCGGCGATCACCTTGACCCCGGCCGCGTGGCAGGTGGAGACCATGTTCTTAAAGGAGGTGCGGTCGCCGAGCCGCCCGGCGATCTTGTAGCTTACCGGCTGGTAGGAGGTCCACCACTGCGCGCCCTGGATGTGCTCCTGCGGCGGGGAGACCTCGACGAAGCCGTAGCCCTTGGGGCCGAGGGTGGAGGTGCAGGCCTGGGCGACGGAGTCGAAGCGCCACTCGAAGAGGGTGGCCGTGACGTCCTTGCCGCCGTTGGCGGGCGGGGCGGCCTGCGCGGCGGGGGCGCCGAGGGAGGTGCCGAGCGAGAGGGCGAGCGCCGCCGAGGCGGCGAGCGCACCGGCCGCGCGGGCGGGCCGGCGGGCGGGGGCGGTGGTGACCACGTCGTCTCCTGAGGGTGGCTGGGGTGGGGCAGCCGGAGGGGGGCGAAGAAGACTGCATGAAGTTTCTGCAACTTGCCGGAAACTTGCAGCGCTGAACCTAGAGGCGCCCGGAGGGACCGTCAAGACTTTGCTCACGCCTCAGGAGATACGTTTCTGCATCACCCCTCACCAAGGAGACGGTGAAGGGTGCGACGAGGGACACGACAAGGGCCCGGCAGCCATGGCTGCCGGGCCCCTCACCTGTCCTGGTTCACCGGTCCCTCAGGGGCCGGTCCGGACTCAGCCGGTCTGGACGGAGGTGTCGTCGATCACGAAGCTGGTCTGGAGCGAGACGTCCTCGGTGCCGGTGAAGCTCACCGTGACCGTCTGGCCCGCGTAGGACGACAGGTCGAAGGTCCGCTGCTGGTAGCCGGCCGCCGCGTCCAGGTTGGAGTAGGTCTTCAGCGCCGTGCCGTTGACCGCCACGGTCAGCTTGTCGTAGGCGGTGGTGGTCGAGGTCTCCGCCGTGTCGATGTGCAGCCAGAAGCTCAGCGTCGCCTTGCAGCCGGCCGGGATGGTCACCGTCTGGGACAGCGCGTCCGAGTGCGCGGAGCCGTAGCCGTCCAGCCACGCCTTCCACGAACCGCCGTGGGCCGGCTGCGAGGCGCTGCTGTCCACCACGCCGCTGGACGCCGTCCACGGAGCGGCGGAGCCGGTCTCGAAGCCCGCGTTGCCCAGCAGCTGCGCCGGGGTGCAGCTGCCGCCGCCGGTGGAGACGGTCCAGGTGAAGCTGGTCGCACCGGTCTTGCCGGCCGAGTCCTTCGCCGTGACGGTCACGTTGTAGGTGCCCGCGGTGGAGGCGGTACCGGTGATCGCGCCGGAGGAGGAGATCGACAGGCCGGTGGGCAGGCCGGTCGCGGTGTAGGTCAGCGGGGCGGTGCCGCCGGTGGCGTTGATCTGGAGGTTCACCGCGCCGCCGACGGCGGTCGACTGGTTGCCCGGGTTGGTGACGGTGACGCCGCCCGAGGGCGCCGTACCGACGTTGACGCCCGCCCAGGCGGTGCTGACCGCGGCCAGCTCGGCACTGCCGGCACCGTACAGGTCGGTGGCCGCCTTCTCCGTCGCGGTGCGCGCCGCGGCGTAGTTGGTGCTGGAGGTCATGTAGGTGGTCAGCGCGCGGTACCAGACGGCCGCGGCCTTGTCCCGGCCGATGCCGCTGACCGTGATGCCGCCCTGGGTCGGCGAGTTGTAGCTGACGCCGTTGATCACCTTCGAGCCGCTGCCCTCGGCCAGCAGGTAGAAGAAGTGGTTGGCGACGCCGGACGAGTAGTGGACGTCCTTGTTGCCGACGGTCGAGGACCAGTAGTCGGCCGAGGCGCCGTCCTTGGAGGGCTGGTCCATGTAGCGCAGCGGGGTGCCGTTCCCGTTGATGTTGATCAACTCGCCGATCAGGTAATCGGGGTTGTCGGTCGGGATGTTGGCGTAGAACTCGACCATGGTGCCGAAGATGTCCGAGGTGGCCTCGTTGAGGCCGCCGGACTCGCCGGAGTAGGTGAGGTTGGCGGTGGCCGCGGTGACGCCGTGGCTCATCTCGTGGCCCGCGACGTCCAGTTCGGTGAGCGGCGCGGTGTTGTTGCTGCCGTCGCCGTACGTCATGCAGAAGCAGGAGTCGTCCCAGAACGCGTTCACGTAGTTGTTGCCGTAGTGGACGCGGCTGTAGGCGCCGACACCGTCGTTGCGGATGCCGTTGCGGCCGAAGGTGTTCTTGTAGTAGTCCCAGGTGGCCGCGACGCCGAAGTGGGCGTCGACCGCGGCGGACTCGCCGTTGCTGACGGTGCCGTCACCCCAGGTGTCGGTGGACTTGCTGTACAGCGTGCCGGTGCCCGAGGTCCCGTGGTTCAGGTTGGTGGTGTACATCCCACCGCGGGTGCCGTCCTTCAGCTGGTAGGACGACCCCGACTGGGTGGTGCCGATGGTGACGTTGCCGACGAAGACGCCCTTGCCGGAACCCGTCTCGATGCCGTCCCACTGCCGGATGACCTGGCCGCTGGTGGCGTCGGTGACCACGTGCATCTTGCTCGGGGTGCCGTCGGACTTGGTGGAGGAGACGACGGTCTCCCAGGCGAGCCGCGGGTTGTTGTCGGAGGCCCAGACCACCAGGCGCGGCGCGGTGTCCACGGCGCCCGACTCGGCGGCGAGCGCGGCGGACTGGGCGGCCGGCGCGGCCAGCTTCGGCGTGGTGCTCACGCCGTTCAGGGAGGCGGTGCTGGCCCGGTCGACGCTCTTGGTGGCACCGGTGGGCGCCTGGTGGACCACCAGGTCCCCACCCAGGACCGGCAGTCCGTTGAGGGTGCGCTCGTACCGCAGGTGGCGGGTGCCGTCCGCGTCCTGGATGACGTCCTTGGTGACCAGCTTCTCCTCGCCGCTCAGCCCGAGGCTCTGGGCGAGGGCGGTGGTCTGCTGGTTCGCGGTGGAGATCAGCTGGGCACGGGTCGCCTGCTGGGCGGCGACGGCGGTCGGCGCGTCCGGCGTGGCCGCCTGGGCGATCACCGGTATGCCGGTGACCAGCAGCGCGGTGGAGGCGGCCAGGACGACCGCCGCCTTCCGGGCGTGAGCGTAACGGGACATGCGGACTCCTTTTCCGACCGGCGCCGGGTCGCGCCGGTGGAGAGAAAAACCTGGGCCGCGGGGTCGCGGCGCAGTGGGGGCCCCCGCCGGGTACGACGGGAGTGCGGATGCGGTGCTCACAACTCGTTGCAGGGTCGGGACGCGCTGCACCTGAACTGGACCGGCCGCACCGGGGGGTGGGGCCCCCTCGTCTACAGCCGGGGGAATCGTGGCAGCAAACCAGCCGTTGATGACAGATGCATGCCACGGATTGGCCGATTCATTACCGAAACCGTATGCACGACGGTACGTCAGTTGTGTTACCCCATTGCGAACTCGTGAACACGGTTTTCATGGCCGGGTGCAAAGTTCGATCACTACCGGCGGTCGGTGACCAGCGCTCAGGGCCGCCGCCCGCGCCTCCGGGCGGCCGGCAGCGCCCGGCAGACCCGGCACATCACAGTTCCGGCCGTGCCACCGGAGATTTCCGGCCATTGTGCGTCCGGAGCGGAACCGGAACGGACCCGGGCCCCGTCCCACCGGATCGTGGTACGGAGCCCGGGCCTCGGCCCGGTACACGTGTCGGTGTCGGGCGGAGCGTCAGCGCTGGACGAACACCGCCACGGTCCGGCCCGGCACGGTGAAGGTGCCGGTCGCGGCGTCGAAGCCGGAGCGCTTCACCACCTCGTCCGAACCCCCCGCCTGGACGGGGTGCAGCGCCTGACCGGTGCCCTTCAGCGCCGGCACGGTCTGCGCCCGCGCCGTGGGCGTGGCGTTGAAGACCACCGTGACGCCCTTCTCCGCCCCCGCCAGCCCGGTGCCGTCCAGGTGCAGGGTGATCACTCCGGGCAGCTCACCGGCGGTGCCGGACAGCGGGTAGGACAGCCGCTGCTGGACGGCCGCCAGGGTCGGCAGCGAGAACAGCGGCGAGGACCGCTTGATCCGCAGGAACTCCTGGTACTGCGCCGAGGCCGCCCGGATGTCGGCCGCGCCGACCGTCAGCGCCGGATCGCCCAGCAGGGCCCGCGCGGTCGGCCACAGCTCCTGGTTGTCCTTGGCCGACGGCAGGCCGCGGCCCCAGCCGTTGCCCTCGACGGCCCCCGTCGACGGATCGGGCCAGTGGATCGCGTTGAACCAGTCCCCCGAGTCGTAGGAGTTGGAGTCGAGCGACTTGGAACGCAGCAGGTCGCTGCCGGCCTGGGCGAAGCCCGCGCCCTGGGTGAGCGCGGTCAGCGAGAGCCCGAACGCCTGCATCCGGGCCCGGTCGGCGGGCGCGGTGCCGGTCGGCAGCTTGTACGCGAGCGCGTCGAAGAGGTCGGTGTTGTCGTGGGCGTCCACGTACTCCACCGCCTCGCCGGGCTTGGCCGCGTACCCGGTCGGGGCGCCGTTGTAGTCGACCTGGGCGCCGGTGACGGGCTTTCCGGAGCTGTCGGTGAAGGAGTAGCCGGCCAGGTTGCCGGTCAGCCCGACCTTCACCTGGTCCATCTGGTGCAGCAGCCGCGCCTTCTGCTCCTCCGGGGTGCCGTTGGCGGGCGAGCCGTTCGGATCGGTGAAGAGACCGGAGGCGAAGCCCTGCTGAGGGGCGGAGTTCAGCATGAAGTTGCCGCCGCGGGCGGCGTCCCGGATCCGGTCGTCGAAGGTGGCGATGCCGGTGCCGGCCATGTTGGCCTGGGTGGCCTGCTCGAACCGGGCGTTGTCGGCGACCACGCCGAAGTTCCAGCCCTCGCCGTACAGGAAGACGTTCTCGCCGTCCACGCCGTCCGAGGCCGGCGTCATCTTCCGCAGCGCGGCCCGCACGTCCAGCATGGTGGACTTCGGGTCCAGGCCCATCAGGTCGAAGCGGAAACCGTCGACCTTGTACTCGCGGGCCCACAGCGTCACCGAGTCGACCACCAGCCGGTTCATCATGGCGTGCTCGGGCGCCGTGTCGGCACAGCAACTGTCCGTCGTCACCTTGCCGTTGGCGTCCAGCCGCTGGTAGTAGCCGGGCACCACCCTGTCCAGCACCGAGTGTTCGGCCTGGCCGCTCGCGGCGGTGTGGTTGTAGACCACGTCCAGCACCACCCGCAGTCCGGCCGCGTGCATCGCCTGCACCATCCGCCGGAACTGCACGGTCCGGGCGGTGCCGTTCGGATCGGTGGCGTAGGAGCCCTCCGGCACGTTGTAGTGCAGCGGGTCGTAGCCCCAGTTGTACGCGTCGTCGGCGGCCACGGCCGCCACGCACTCCTGCTGCTTCGGACCGTTCGGGGCGAGCGACTTGAGGTCGCAGGCGGGCAGCTTCTGGTCCGCCCGGTTCTCCCGGATGGTGGCGATGTCGAAGGTCGGCAGCAGGTGCACCGTGGTCACCCCGGCCTCGGCCAGCTCCCGCAGGTGCCGCATCCCGGCCGAGTCGGACTCGGTGAACGCCAGGTAGGTGCCGCGTTCGGCGGCCGGGACGGTGGAGTCCTCGGCCGAGAAGTCCCGGACGTGCAGCTCCTGGATCTGCTGCCGCCCGGGCGGGACGGCCCGCGGCCGGGCGTGGTCGTCCCAGCCCTCGGGCTTGAGCTCCTTGGCGTCCAGGTCCGCGACCAGGCTCCGCCCGGAGTCGGTGGAGAGCGCCACCGAGTACGGGTCGGTGACGGTGTTGACCACCAGTTGCTGGGTCGAGGGGGCCCAGACCTTCACCTGGTACAGGTAGTACTTGCCGTCCAACTCCCGCTTGTCACGGACGACTTCCCACACCCCGGTCTCGTCGTCGCGCTTCAGCGGCAGCGTCTTCGGGGTGCCCCCGGTGGCGCTGTCGAAGACCTGGACGGAGACCTCCCGCGCGGTCGGCGCCCAGAGCGAGAGCGCCACCTTGCCGTTGTAGTAGGCCGGTCCGAAGTCGACCTTGCCGGTCTTCCCGGCGTACAGGTCGTCGAGCACGCCCGGGATCTGGACCCCGGTGGCGGCCGACACGGCGCCGCTGGGCAGGTGCTCGGTGAACAGCAGCTGGCCGCGCAGCGCCGCCGGGACACGGGCGGTGTCCCGCGGGTCCACGGTGAAGGCCCGGTACCCGGCCAGGTGCGGGTACTTGGCCTTCTGCGCCTCGGTCGGCCCGCCCTTGACCGGGGTGAGCCGCAGCCACCTGCCGGGCTTGGTCAGCACGCCCCGGTCGGCGCGGATGCCGCCCTCGGGGTCGTACACCAGCTGGGCGCTGGTGCCGCCGGCCAGGGCCTCGTCGCCCGCGCCGTAGTTCGCCGGGACGACGACCGTCCTGGCGTCGATCCACTGGGCCTTGGCGCCGGTGAGGTCCACCTGCGAGGAGGCGGCCGGGTTCTGCGGCAGCAGGTAGCCCTCGCGGCCGCCGAGCACCCAGACCTCCTTGCCGTTGACGGCGAAGTCCAGCGACTGGTCGGCGGGCAGGTCCTTGTCGTCGCCCTTGTGCAGGATGTAGCCGAGGCTGGTCGCGCCGGGCGCCAGCGGCACCTCGAAGACGGCGCCGAAGGCGTCGCGGCGCACCGGCGTCAGCGGCTTGCCCCAGTCGGTGGGGGTGGCGGCGCCGGTCCAGTCGTGCAGGCCCCAGCCGTCGTAGTCGCCGTCGGCCCGGTTGTAGTGGATGACCGCGGTGTTCGCGGGCTGACTGTTCGGCGGTCCCGGATTCGCGGTGCGCACCGCGGGGTCGCCCTGCTTGAGCCACACCTCGCCGGTGCCGCCGACGTCCAGGTGCCGGTCGGCGTCGACGTCCTTGACGCCGTCCTTCTCCACGATGAACCCGACGTCCGAGGCGCCGGGCTTGAGCCGCACGTACGCGAAGGCACCGTACGCGTCCCGCCCGGTGAAGGCGTGTCCGGCCGGCCACTGGGTGCCCTCTCCGTCGGCGAGGTCGCCCCAGGCGTAGAGGTTCCAGCCGTCGTAGTCGCCGTCCGGCCGGTTGTAGTGGACGACGGCGTACGGGCGGGAGCCCGCGGTGGGCGCCGGCTCGGGAGCCGGGGTGCCCGTGGTGAAGCTCGCGGTGGCGGAGCGCAGGTGGCCGCTGGAGTCCTGCACCACGGCCTTGTAGCGGACGACCGTGCCGGGGGCGACGGCGGACAGGTCCTGCGTCACCGCGAAGCGCCTTCGGCCGTCAGGCCCGGACTCCCCGGTGTCGGCCGTCCCCAGCGTCCGCCAGGGCCCGTTGCCGATCTGGGCGGCGAAGCTCACCCGGTTGAAGCCGCCGTCCGCCTTGGCACCGAGCGTGACCAGCCCGGTCGACCCGTCCGCGGGCGGCTGCACCGACAGCTGCGGCGCGGCGCTGACGGCCGCGAGCCGGCCGCCCGCCTTGAACACCACGGAGGAGAGCGCCGGCACGGTGACCGTCACCTTGCGGTCGGCGCCGCTGGTGAGCCGCTCCCCCGCGGACGGGTGGATCCGGTCGAAGCCCATCCCCGCCGAGAAGGTGTCCAGTGTGACGGTCTTCGCCTCGGTGGCGTTGTTGACCGCCACCAGGTACTCGATCTGCTGGGCCGCGTCGATCCGGGAGAAGGCGTACACGCCCGCGCCGTCGGCGGCGTACCGCTCGATCTGGGCGCCGTCGGCCAGCGCCGGATTGTCCCGGCGCAGCTTGGCCAGAGCGGCGACGCCCTGGTAGAGCTCGCCGTCCCGCCCGTACCGGTCGGCCGGGCCGGAGGGGCCGCCGAGCACCCGGTCGCTGTTGTAGGAGGCCGTCTTCGAGGCGAACAGGTCCTGCCGGGCGTCCTTGTCGCCGCCCGCGCCGGTGAAGCCCTGTTCGTCGCCGTAGTAGACGACGGGCTGGCCGCGGGTGAGGAACTGGAGCTCGCCGGCCAGCCGGTCCTTCTTCAGCAGGGTCGCGTCGTCGGCGCCCGGGTTGTCGGCGAGCAGGAAGGAGCCGAAGCGACCCATGTCGTGGTTGCCGAGGAAGGTCGGCAGCTCGTACGCGTCGGTGTCGGCGCTGGTGTAGCGGTAGTCCTGGGCGTAGACGTCGGCGAGGTTCTTCGCCGAGCCGCCCTGCGAGACGTAGGAGCGGGCGGCGCCCTGGAACGGGAAGTCCAGGGTGGCCTGGAGCTTGCCCTTGGTGACGTACGGCGAGGTGACCGCCGGGTCACCGGAGTAGACCTCGCCGAACATGAAGAACTTCTTGTTGCCCTGCTTGGCGGCGAAGTCCTTGAGGGCGGGGGCCCACTGCTGCCAGAACGCCATGTTGACGTGCTTCACGGTGTCGATCCGGAAGCCGTCCACTCCGGTGTCCTTGACCCACTGCTGGTAGACCTTCTCGAAGCCCTTCACCACCTTGGGGTTCTGGGTGTCGAGGTCGTCCAGGCCGCTGAAGTCGCCCTCGGTGGCGGACTCGCCGACGAAGGTCGAGTCGCCCCGGTTGTGATAGAGCGCGGGGTCGTTGAGCCACTCCGGGCTCTTGGCCTTCGCGTCGGCCGGGGTGCGCAGGACCGGGGTGTAGGGGAAGGAGTCCTTGGTGATCTTCGGCCAGGGGGCGCCGGCGTCGGCGACGGCGGTCTCGTCCACCGGGTTGCCGTCCGCGTCGAGCGTCGGGTAGGCGCCGGCCGCCCGGTAGCCGTACTGCCGCTCGGCGTAGTCGATGACGTCGGCGGTGTGGTTGGTGATGACGTCGAAGAAGACCTTGATGCCGCGGGCGTGGGCCTTGGCGATCAGCTCCTTGAGCTGCTCGTTGGTGCCGAAGTGCGGGTCGACCCGGGTGAAGTCGGTGATCCAGTAGCCGTGGTAGCCGGCCGAGGCGTCGGCGCCGGCGCCCTGCACCGGCTTGTTCTCGAAGATCGGCGCCATCCAGATCGCGGTGGTGCCGAGGTCCTGGATGTAGTCGAGCCGCTTGATCAGTCCGGCCAGGTCGCCGCCGTGGTAGAAGCCCTTGTCGGCGGGGTCGAAGCCGTTCTCCAGCCGTCCGCCGGTGATGCCACCCGTGTCGTTGCCGGTGTCGCCGTTGGCGAAGCGGTCGGGCAGGACGAAGTAGAACTGCTCGCGGGTGAGGTCGTGCCGCCCGGCGGTGGCCGCCAGCGCGGCGTCCGAGGGCGGGGCCGGCGGGGCGGCGGCGAGGGCGGCGGGGGCGCTGCCGAGGGTGGCGGCGGTGAGCGCGGCGGCCAGCAGGACGGCCGTGCGGCCCGGTGGTCCGCTGCGGCCGGGGGATCGTCTGGCGGTGCTCCGTCGGGGACGGAGCTGGGCGTCGGCCACTGAGGGGCTCCCTTAGGGGAAGGGGCGATCGATTTCCCAGGAAGCTAGCGGCCTGCAATATGTTTCAGCAAGATGCAGAAACCGTTCAGTTGTGGGAAGTTCCAGGTCGGCGGCGGTCCCCGACCGCCCTCGACCGCTCCCCGAGCACCCCGATTACTCCGTTGGAGCGAGGCGCGTGACAATGGGACGCATGTCCGTCCCACCGGTACCTACCGAACCCCAGCGCGACCCCTACCCCGATGGGAGCCGGCCAGTAGCCCTCAAGGGGGACAGCCGGTGAAGAATCCACTTCCACAGGATGAGCAGGGGGCTACGAGCCGTCTGGCAGACTTGCCACCCATGGGGGAACCGACCGAGATCCAGCGAGGCGACGCGCTGCGCGCCGACGCGGCCAGTGGTGGCGGTTCCGAAGCAGCGACGGCCTACCCGGGCCGCCTGCCCGATGGAGCCACCCGTGCCGCCCAGTCCCGTACCGCCGCCCTGCGCGGCCACATCCGGGCCCAGCGCCGGTCGCCGGCCCGGCCGCGGCTCTGGTTCGAACTGGCGCTGATCGGGATCAGCTACTGGATCTACTCGATCGTCCGGAACGCCGTTCCGGAACAGGAAGCGATAGCCCAGAAGCACGCGAGCTGGATCTGGAGCCTGGAACAGCACCTCGGCATCGCCGTCGAGCACTCGATCAACCACGCCGTGGACAGCGTCGGGTGGCTCATCACGGGGATGAACTACTACTACGCGACGCTGCACTTCGTCATCACGATCGGCGTGCTGGTCTGGCTCTACCGCCGCCACCCCGGGCGCTACGTCGCGGCCCGCACCGTGCTGTTCGTCACCACCGGGATCGCCCTGGTCGGCTTCTACTTCTTCCCGCTGGCCCCGCCCCGGCTGATGACCGACGGCGGCTTCATCGACACCGTGAAGGCCCACGGCACCTGGGGCTCGATGGCCTCCGGCCCGGCCGCGCACGTCTCCAACCAGTACGCGGCGATGCCCTCGATGCACATCGGCTGGTCGACCTGGTGCGGCCTGGCGATCTTCTTCCTGGCCCGCCGGACCTGGGTCCGGGTGCTCGGCCTGCTCTACCCGGCCGCCACCCTGGTGGTCATCGTCTCCACCGCCAACCACTTCTGGATGGACGCCGTCGGCGGCCTGCTCTGCCTGGCGCTGGGCTTCCTCGCCGCCCGCTGGCTGTACCACGAATGGGTCTACCGGCTGCCCCGGGTGCCCGCCCGGGAGATGGCCGTCGAGCAGCCGGTCACCGTCCCGGAGCAGTGGAGCGAGCCCGCCGTCAGCACCGCGCGCCGCTGACCGGGAACCTCCCGGAGGGGCCCCCGACCAGGGGCCCCTTCCGCGCACCGGCCGGTCCTCCTCCGCGCACCGGCGCCGGTCCTCGCGGTCAGTCGGAGCCGTAGAACAGCCGGTCCACCACCACCCGGGCCCTGCGGGTGGTCCGCCGGTAGTCGTCCAGCAGCTCACCGCTGTGCCCGGAGCCGTACCCCAGGTAGCGGGCCACCCCGGCCAGCTCCCGGGCCTCCCCCGGGAAGCTGTCCCCCGGCCGCCCGCGCACCAGCATCACCGCCGCCCGCACCCGGGAGGCCAGCACCCAGGCCGTGTCCAGCACCTCGGCGTCCTCCGGCCGCACCAGCCCGGCCTCGACGGAGGCGGCCAGCGCCGCCCTCGTCCGGGTGGTGCGCAGGGCCGCCACCTCGTGCCCGTGCCGGAGCTGGAGCAGCTGCACCGTCCACTCCACGTCCGCGAGCCCGCCCCGGCCGATCTTGGTGTGGGTGGTCGGGTCCGCCCCGCGCGGCAGCCGTTCGGCCTCGATCCGCGCCTTGATCCGGCGGATCTCCACCAGGTCCCGCTCCGGCACCCCGTCGCCCGGGTAGCGCAGCGGGTCGATCAGCTGCCGGAACCGCACGCCCAGGTCCGCGTCCCCGGCCACCGGCTCGGCCCGCAGCAGCGCCTGGCTCTCCCAGGCGTGCGACCAGCGCCGGTAGTACGCGGCGTACGAGGCCAGGGTGCGCACCAGCGGACCGCTGCGCCCCTCGGGCCGCAGGTCGGCGTCGACCAGCAGCGGCGGCTCGGTGGAGGGTGCGCCCAGCCGGGTGCGCAGTTCGTTGCAGACCGCCTGGGCGGCCCGGGCCGCCTCCTCCTCCAGCGAGCCGAACAGCGGCTCGTGCACGAAGAGCACGTCGGCGTCCGAGCCGTAGCCCAGTTCGTGCCCGCCGAAACGCCCCATCGCGATCACCGCGATCCGGGTCGGCAGGTCCCCGTGCTCGACCTCCCAGCCGGCCACGCAGGCCCGCAGCGCGCCCTGGAGCGTGGCGGCGTTGATCGCGGTGAGCGACTCCCCCGCGGCGTCCAGCGCCTCGGCGGGGTCCTCCCCGAACCGACCGAGCACGTCCGCGGCGGCGGTGCGGAACAGCTCCCGGCGACGCACCGAACGGGCGGCCGCCACCGCGGCGGCGGTGGAGCCGGCCCGGCCGACGGCGGCCAGTATCTCCCCCTCCAGGGCGGCCCGCCCGCGCGGTTCCAGGCCCTGCGGGTCACCCAGCATGGCCACCGCCTCGGGGGCGCGCAGCAGCAGGTCGGGGGCGAGGCGGCCGGCCGACAGCACCCGGGCCAGTTGCTCGGCGGCGGCGCTCTCGTCGCGCAGCAGCCGCAGGTACCAGGGGGTGCGGCCGAGCGCGTCGGAGACCTGGCGGAAGTTGAGCAACCCGGCGTCCGGGTCGGCCGAATCGGCGAACCAGCCGAGCAGCACCGGCAGCAGGGTGCGCTGGATCGCGGCCTTGCGGCTCACCCCGGAGGCGAGCGCGCTGAGGTGCCGCAGCGCGGCGGCCGGGTCCGTGTAGCCGAGCGCCTCCAGCCGGGCCCGGGCCGCTTCGGGGGACAGCCCGGCGGCACCCGGCGGCAGTTCGGCGACGGCGTCGAGCAGCGGCCGGTAGAACAGCTTCTCGTGCAGCCGCCGGACCTCCATCGCGTGCCGCTTCCACTCGCGCTGCAGCGCGGCCACCGGGTCGGCGCGGGTGTCGTCGTTGATCAGCGGGGCCAGCGAACGGGCCAGCCGGCGCAGGTCCTCCGCCCCGGTGGGCATCAGATGGGTGCGGCGCAGCCGGTACAGCTGGATGCGGTGCTCCAGCGAGCGCAGGAAGCGGTACGCGGTGTCCAGCGAGGCGGCGTCCGCCCGGCCCACGTACCCGCCCCGGGAGAGCGCGGCCAGCGCCTCCAGGGTGTTGCCGCTGCGCAGCGCCGGGTCGGCCCGGCCGTGCACCAGCTGGAGCAGCTGCACGGAGAACTCGACGTCGCGCAGGCCGCCCGGGCCCAGCTTGAGCTGGCGGTCCAGCTCGGTGGCCGGGATGGAGTCGATCACCCGGCGGCGCATCTGCTGCACGTCGGCGACGAAGTTCTCCCGGGCGGCGGCCTGCCAGACCAGCGGGGCGAGCGCCTCGACGTACGCGGCGCCGAGCTCGGCGTCCCCGGCGACCGCGCGGGCCTTGAGCAGCGCCTGGAACTCCCAGGTCTTGGCCCAGCGCTGGTAGTAGGCGAGGTGGCTGGCCAGGGTGCGCACCAGCGGGCCGTTGCGGCCCTCGGGGCGCAGATTGGCGTCCACCGGCCAGATGGTGCCCTCGCCGGTGGTGTCGGCGCACAGCCGGGTGAGGGCGGCGGCCAGCCGGGTGGCGGCCTTGATCGCCTCCTGCTCCGCCACGCCCTCGCGCGGCTCGGCGACGAAGACCACGTCCACGTCCGAGACGTAGTTGAGTTCGCGGCCGCCGCACTTGCCCATGCCGATCACCGCGAGCCGGCAGGCCGCGGCCGCCTCCGGGTCCTGCTCGGCGGCGAGGTCCAGCGCGGTCTGGAGGGTGGCGCCGGCCAGGTCGGCGAGTTCGGCGGCGGTCTGCGCGAGGTCGGTGGTGCCGGTGAGGTCGCGGGCCGCGATGGCGAGCAGGCAACGGCGGTAGGAGACGCGCAGCGCGTTCGCCGGGCCGAGGACGTCGTCCCGCACGCCCTCGGCGAGGGCGTGGCGGAAGTCCTCCGGGCCGGGGTGCATGTCGCGCAGCTCGAAGGTGACCAGCACGTGCCAGTCGTGCGGGTGCCGGGCCAGGTGGTCGCCGAGCGCGGTGGAGACGCCGAGCACGCCGAGCAGCCGGTCGCGCAGCGGCTTGGAGGTGGTGAGGGTGTCGCGCAGGGTGTGCCGGTCGGCCTCGTCGGCGGCCTCCAGCAGCCGGGCCAGGCCGAGCAGCGCGAGGTCCGGGTCGGCGGTGGCGCCGAGCGCGTCCAGCAGCACCGGGTCGTCGGCCAGACCGGCCAGACCGGGGCCCTCCAACAGCCGCACCGCCCGCGCGGGATCGCTGAACCCGCGCCGGACCAGCCGGTTCTCCGGCCTGCTGACCCGGCTCCCGGCCCGCTGCTCCTCCACCGCCATCAGCCCCTCCGTCCGTCCGTTGGATGGCCCGTCCTCGAACTCCCACCCGTGGGGCGTACGGCGCGAGTTCGGTGACAGCCCCCAGCAGGTTACGCGCCCGTGGGCCCGCCCGCCGGAGCGCGCGGAGCGCCCCCGGGCGCGGCGTGGCGTGTCGGCTTGCCCGGTGGCTCGACGGCGCGGTGGAGTACGCATGGCCGGCCGGGGCGCTCGCCGGGGCGGCTCCCCGCCCCGGCCCCCGCGGCCCTCCCCCGCACTCCCGCCCGAAGGGACGACCCATGGCGACCGAGCACCCGGCCGGGTGGAGGGCCCCGCGCCGACACCCCCCGCACATCATCGTCGGCGCGCTCGGCGACCTTCTGTTCACCGTCGGCGTGCTGCTCGCCCTGCTGGTCGCCCACTCGCTGTGGTGGACGAACCTCGTGGCCGACCGGCACGCGAACCTCTCCGCCGAGCGGCTGCGCCATTCCTGGTCGGCCCCGGCGGCCCCGCCGACCGGCGCCGCCGCACCGACCGCCGCCGCACCGCCCCCGTTCGACCCGGGCGACGCCATCGGCTTCCTCCACGTCCCGGCCCTGGGCGCCGGCCACCAGGTGCTGATCAAGGTCGGCACCGACGCGGACACCCTCGCGGACGGGGTCGCCGGGGCCTACACGACGCCGTACCGCTCGGCCATGCCCTGGGAGCCCGAGGGCAACGTGGCCCTGGCAGCCCACCGCGACGGGCACGGCGCGAAGTTCCACGACCTGGACCGGCTGAAGCCGGGCGACCCGCTGGTCGTCGAGACCCGGGACCGCTGGTACGTCTACCGCGTCGACGCCACGCTGGCCGAGACCGCCAAGGACGACACCGGCGTCATCGCCCCGGTGCCGGTCGGCTCCCCGTACCGCGGGCCGGGCCGCTACCTCACCCTGACCACCTGCACACCGGTCTACACCTCGCTGTACCGGATGGCCGTCTGGGGCAGCCTGGTCCGGGAGGAGCCGATGGACCAGGGCCGCACACCGCCCGTCGAACTGCGCTGAGCCGGTCCGGCGGACCAACGGCCGACCGGCGGTGCGCTACGCGCGCAACGC
>NZ_JBHUAF010000153.1:0-18472 GCF_042789895.1 Kitasatospora sp. NPDC056783 | reverse complement strand
GGGGGGGGGGGGGCGCGGGGGGGGGCGCGGGGGGCGGGCGCCCGGCGCGTGCGGGGGGGGCCCGCGCCGCGCGCCGGCGCGCGCACCCCGCCCGGCGGCCCGGGCGCCGGGGGGGGGGGTGGGTCGACAGGGCCTCTCAACCCGTTCCGGCCGTCGGGGGGAGTCGGCCGGAGCGGGGGCTCTGGGTGGTGCGACACCTCACCGGTGCATTGCACACGGTGAGCGCCTCAGCTCCACAATATTGCTCTCCGTGAACAGTATCAAGTGGCTGGGCCGTCAGGTGTCGCGGGACCGCGCGGGGCGTGGCCCTTTGTGCGGAAGGCTTCACCAGGAGGTGCAGGGAAGCCTTTGATCATGTGTCGATCGGTACGGCGGTTACTGCTGGTGCTACGGCGTGTGATCGCTGCGCGATCAGGCGGTGCGGGCGCGGTTGCGGGCGGCGCGGCGCTTCATCGCGCGACGCTCGTCCTCGCTCATGCCGCCCCAGACGCCGGCGTCCTGGCCGGTTTCGAGAGCCCACTGGAGGCACTGCTCCATCACCGGACAGCGGCGGCACACGGCCTTGGCTTCCTCGATCTGCAGCAGAGCAGGACCGGTGTTCCCGATCGGGAAGAACAGCTCCGGGTCCTCTTCGCGGCAGACAGCGCGGTGGCGCCAGTCCATGGTCGTCCAACTCCTCCTGCCGCGGGGGGTGGCCCGATCGGCATAATCGAATGGCTTGTGAATGTGAACGCTTTCACGAATCCCGCAACAGCAAAAGAGACCAAAGGCCCATCGGGCCCGGGTGGTCTGTGCTGGGGGGGATTCGGCGATTCGAGGGACGCTCCGCGGTCGGCGCTCCTGTGGTTCCGGAGTTGCCGTCGCTGCGATGTGTCCCGATCGCCATGTAGAGGTTCGCAAACCTCGGGCTCGGATACAACCCCCTTCGGGGAGGAATTTTGGATTCTTCGGTGTCGCCTAGCTCACAGCCAGTACTTCTATGGAGTGAAGGGGGCTTGTGCGTTCGAGAAGAAGGAGGAAACCCCCTTCCAGTCACACAATCACACGCAGTGCCCGCCGAACGCCTGTGAAACTGACGCGACTCCTGTCTCCAAGATGGTCGCCGTCGACCTGGAACGGGCTGGGTTCCTCCGAAACCAAGGTGAAGTGTCTGACGTCGTGATAGGAGACGACGTGCTTCCCGCCGGGGCCGGCCGGAGGGGCGCCGTCGCTCGAAGACGCGTACGACCGCAGGATCTGACGGACCGTTCGAGCCGTGCCGAACGCCGTCATCCGGGTGATGCCGAAGACGTCCAGATCAGTGTCGAAGGAGGCGAGCGGTGAGGGGTAGACCGGACGGTTGCCGAGGAAGGTCCAGGGCGAGGTGTTGCTGACTATCGACAGCACCAGACCCGGAACCGGCGCCCGGCCCGGCAGCACCAGGGAGACCGGGCCGGAACGGCGCTGCTCACGCTGGGTGAAGTAGTGCTTCAGGGCCTGGCCGACGTACAGGGCGTGGGTGGACTTGCGCCCGGCCCGGCGCTGCTCCTCGACCCGGCCCACCACCCCGGCGTCGAAGCCGAGGCCGGCGGTGAAGGTGAACCAGCGGTCCGGCAGGCCGTCGGTCATCGCCTTGCCCAGCCCGATCGGCCGCTCGCGGCCGTGCTCCAGCGCGTCCAGCAGCGCGCCGGTGGCCTCCACCGGATCGTTGGGCAGGCCCAGCGCGCGGGCGAACACATTGGTCGAACCGCCCGGCACCACGGCCAGTCGCGGGACCTTCTCGCCCGGGCCGTGCGCGAGCAGCCCGTTCACCACCTCGTTGACGGTGCCGTCGCCGCCCAGTGCCACCACCAGGTCGACCGTGCCGTCCTCCGCCGCCTCGCGGGCCAGGTCGCGGGCGTGGCCCCGGTACTGGGTCTCGGCGACATCCAGCTTCAGATCGCTGCGCAGCGCGTGGATCAGGACGTCCCTGGTCCGGCCACTGGTGGTGGTGGCCTTGTGGTTCACGACCAGGAGAGCGCGCATGGGGAAAGCCTACGGGTCGGTACGGACCAACCGGCGGCTACCCTGCTGGAGTGACCGCAGAAACCTCCGCCCCCGCACCCTCGGCAGGCTCCGGCCGTCCGGCCTCCCTGACCCTGGGCGCCGCCCTCACCGCCCTGGAGGGCGCCGCGCTGGCCGTCGTCGGCGTCATGGACATGGTGTCCGCGCTCTCCGGCGAGGCCAGGCAGCTGGCCCTGAACGAGTTCGGCGGCGCGGTCATCGTGCTGCTCGGCGTGTTGCCGATCCTGGCCGCCCGCGCGCTGCTCAAGGAGCGCCGCTGGGGCCGCAGTCCGGCGGTGCTGACCAACTCGATCTGCCTGCCGGTCGCCTACTACATGTGCCAGATCGGCGGCGGGATGGTCGCGGTCGGCGTCCTGGTCGGGCTGCTCGGCCTGGTGGGCATCGGCTGCCTGCTGAACCCGAAGTCGACGGCGGCCCTGTACGCCCAGCCGGAGGGCTGAGCGCACAGGGCCGCCGCGGCCTGAGCCCGCGTCAGTCCTACTCCTCGACCAGGAGCTTCTCCCGCAGCTGCGCCAACGTCCGGGCGAGCAGCCGGGACACGTGCATCTGGGAGATCCCCACCTCGGCGGCGATCTGCGACTGGGTCATGTTCCGGAAGAACCGCAGCACCAGGATCTTCTGTTCCCGGGGCGGCAGTTGGGCCAGCAGCGGCTTGAGCGACTCGCGGTACTCGACGCCCTCCAGCGCCTCGTCGGTCGCGCCCAGGGTGTCCGCGACGGCCGGCGACTCGTCGTCGCTGTCCGGCACGTCCAGGGACAGCGTGGAGTACGCGTTGGCGGACTCCAGGCCCTCCAGGACGTCCTCCTCGGAGATCCCCAGGTGCTCGGCGAGCTCGTGCACCGTGGGGGAGCGGCCGTGCCGCTGGGAGAGCTCGCTGGTCGCCGTGGTGAGCGACAGCCGCAGCTCCTGGAGCCGGCGCGGGACGCGCACCGCCCAGCCCTTGTCGCGGAAGTGCCGCTTGATCTCCCCGACGATGGTCGGCGTCGCGTAGGTGGAGAACTCGACCCCGCGCTCGTGGTCGAAGCGGTCCACCGACTTGATCAGCCCGATGGTGGCGACCTGGGTCAGGTCGTCCAGCGGCTCGCCGCGGTTGCGGAAGCGCCGGGCCAGGTGCTCGACCAGCGGGATGTGCATCCGCACCAGCTGGTTGCGCAGTTCGACCCGCTCCGGGGAGCCCTCGGGAAGCGCGGACAGCCGGACGAACAGCGCGCGGGCGGCCTCCCGGTCCGGAGCGCCGGTGCGGTGCGAGCTCTGGGCGGGCACCGCGCCGTGCGGCTCGGCCTCGGCGGCCCGGTCCGTCTCGGGCGCCGCGTCCGCCCGGTCCGCCGCGTCCGCCGCGTCCGTCTCGGTCACCGGGTCCGTCTCGGTCACCGGGTCCGTCTCGGTCACCGGGTCCGGCGGGGACGCGGAGGCGGGCGTCGGATCGGACGTCGGCTCGGTGGGGTGGCTCATCCGGTGGGCGTCCTTCGGGTGCGCTTCGTCGTTGGCGGCGAGGCCGGGAACGCTCGCCTGGGTCGGTACGGCAGGTCCCGCCGTCGCGAGGCCGGTACGGTCCAGATCACTCACGGCCATTCCCCCGTTCCGTTCCGGGAGCACCGGGGCCGGCGGCCCCGGAATCGTCTCGTTGGTCGTACCGCCCCGGGGGCGGTACCGGGAGCCGTCCGCCGGGCCCCGGATCGGGGTTTCGGCGGACGGCCCTTGCGCGGGTGGTGCTGGGTGGTGCTCGCTGCCGGCCGGCCCGACTAGTGGGCCGGGGTCCCGCCGCGCTTCTTGTGCAGGCTGATCGACACGGTGTTGTCCTCGGCGACCGAGGAGTCGACCTCGCCGGCCAGCGCGGAGAGCACCGTCCAGGCGAAGGTGTCCCGTTCGGGCGCCTTGCCGTCGGTCGTCGGGGCGGCGACGGTCACCTTCAACGAGTCGCCGACCAGCCGGAACTCGCAGGACAGTACGGAGCCGGGCACCGCCTGCTGGAGCAGGATGGCGCAGGCCTCGTCGACCGCGATCCGCAGGTCCTCGATCTCGTCGAGGGTGAAGTCCAGCCGGGCCGCCAACCCGGCCGTCGCTGTTCGCAGCACGGAGAGGTAGGCGCCCGCTGCGGGCAGCCGGACCTCCACGAAGTCTTGAACACCGAGATCGCCGTCGATCTGGGACACCCTTGCCTCCTGGGTGGCGCGCTGTGCTTGCTTGGTACCCCGCTTGTTACCGCTTGCTGCCCCTGAAAGGGGCCCGGCGCCGCGGATCCGCCATCGCTCTGCCTTCCGCACCCCGGTTCGGGAGTTACTCATGGTAAGGCATTGCGACGCAGGGTGGCAGACCCTTTCCCCGGCCCGTACGGGACCGTTCAGCGCCGTCCGGCGGCGGCCAGCGCCCCGTCGGTGAGACGGTAGACCGTCCACTCGTCCATCGGCACCGCGCCGATCGACTTGTAGAAGTCGATCGAGGGCTGGTTCCAGTCCAGGACCGACCACTCGACCCGGGAGTAGCCGCGCTCGACGGCGATCCGGGCGAGTTCCGTCAGCAGCGCCTTGCCGTGGCCGCCGCCGCGCGCCTCCGGGCGGACGTACAGGTCCTCCAGGTAGATCCCGTGGGTGCCGCGCCAGGTCGAGAAATTGCGGAACCAGAGCGCGAAGCCGACCGGCTCGCCGGTGGTTCCGTCCTCGGCGATCAGGCCGAACAGCGCCGGGTTCTCGCCGAACAGGGCGTCGTGCAGCTGGGCCTCGGTGGCCTTCGCCTCGTGCAGGGCCTTCTCGTAGTCCGCGAGCTCACGGATCATGGCGTGGATGACGGGGACGTCGCTGGCGACGGCGGTGCGGATCATGGGTGTGAGCCTACTGCGCGGGACCGCTCTCGTCCCAGGCCTGGACGGAGGTCTGGTCGACGATCCGGCCGTCCCGCAGGTCGGCCATCGAGGACATCAACACCCGGACGCCGTCCGGGTAGCGGCAGGATTCCAGGAAGGCGACGTGGTCGCCCTGGACCACCACCTGTTCCAGTTTGTGGGTCATCTCGCGGCCGTAGACGTCGTCCAGCATGGCGCCGATCTCCGCCCGCCCGTGCATCACCAGGGGGTGACTGGGCTGGGTCTTGCGATCGACCATGCGCAGTTCGGCGTCCTCGGCGTAGAGCGCCAGGAGGGTTTCGGCGTCGCCGCGTTCGATGCCCTCGCGCAGCGCGTGGGCGTCGAAGGCGGCGGGGCCCGCCACGGTGGCCATGGGTTCGCTCCTCCGGTCGGGTTCCGTCGGTTCGTACCTTGAGCGTACGCCCGGCCACCCGGCCGGAGGAGGGCGGTCAGCGGACGGTCAACGGGCCGGTACGGTGCGCAGGTAGTCGGCCAGCGTGCCGATCGCGGCCGGGTTGCGCGGGCTCTCCACCAGGTCGACGTAGTCCATGGCGAAGATCCGGTCGTTCCTGACCGCGGCGACGTCGGCCAGCGGGGGGAAGGACTTGAGGAACCGGCGCTTCTCCTCGGCGAGGGGAGTCGCGTGGTCGTTGATCACGATCACCTCGGGGTCGAGCCGCACCACGCTCTCCCAGCCGGCCGTGAACCAGGTGTCGGCCCGGTCGCCCATGATGTTGGTGCCGCCGGCCTTGGCGATGATCTCGTTCGCGGCGGCGAACTTCCCGGCGGTGTACGGCTTGTCCTGCCCGCTGTCGTACAGGAAGACGGACGGGTGGTGCTCGGGCTGCGGGACGGCGGCGATCCGCGCCTTGAAGTCGGCGACCAGCCTGTCGGAGCGGTCCTTGACGTCGAAGATCTCGCCGAGGTTGGCCAGGTCGGTGTAGAGCGCCTCCAGCGGGTCCATCACGCCGCGCTCGGCGCCCTTGCCGCTGCGGCAGGACTCGCTGAGCACGTACGAGTCGACGCCGAGCGCCTTGAACGCCTGCGGGGTGACGCCGGTGCTCTCGACGAAGCCGTAGTGCCAGCCGGCGAGGACCAGGTCGGCCTTGGCGTCCAGCGCGATCTCCTTGGTGAGCACCTTCTTGGAGAGCCAGGCGGTCTGCTGGTAGCCGTCCTTCCAGGCCACCTCGTCGATCTTCCCCTTGTCGTCGGGCATCACGTAGCCGGCCATCCGGTCGGCGAGGCCGAGCGAGAGCATCAGCTCGGTGATGTTGACGTCGTTGGTCACCACCCGGGCGGGCTTGTGGGCGAAGGTGAGCTTCTCGCCGCAGTTCTCCACCGTCACCGGGTAGTGGGCGGAGCCGGCGGCGGCCTCCTTGGGGGCGATCTCGGCGCCGCAGGCGGTGAGTCCGAGGGTGAGCAGGGCGGCGGTGGCAACGGCCTTGGTGCGCAAGGTGGTTCCTTCGGGGGCTGGTCAGGCGGAGGGGGCGAGGCGGTCGAACAGCAGTTGGAGGGCGCCGGTCTCCGGGTGTCGCACCGGGGTGGCGCGGACGCCGAACACCTCGGCCAGCAGGGCGGGTCGGAGCACCTCGTGGGGCGGGCCGGAGGCGACGATCCGGCCGGCCCGCAGCACGTACAGCAGGTCGCAGTGGCTCGCCGCCAGGTTGAGGTCGTGCAGCGCGGTGACGACCGTCGGCCCGGCCTCGCGGGCGAGGGCCAGCACCTCCAACTGGTGCGCGATGTCGAGGTGGTTGGTGGGTTCGTCCAGCACCAGCAGCCGCGGCTCCTGGACCAGCGCGCGGGCGAACAGCACCCGCTGCTTCTCGCCGCCGGACAGGCTCAGGAAGCCCCGCTCGGCGAGGTGCCCGGCCCGGACCTTGCGCAGCGCCTCGGCGCAGCGCTCCTCGTCCCCGTCGGCCGGGGCGCCGAAGCCGCGGCGGTGCGGCAGCCGGCCCATGGCGACCACCTCGGCGACCGTGAAGTCGAACTCGGCGGAGTGCTCCTGGGTGAGCGCGGCTACCCGTCGGGCGCTCTCGCGGGCGGTGAGCGCGTGCAGGTCGTCGCCGGCCAGCCGGACCACGCCGCCGGCCGGCTTGAGCACCCGGTAGACGCAGCGCAGCAGGGTCGACTTGCCGCTGCCGTTCGGCCCGACCAGCCCGACCACCTGCCCGGCGGCGGCGGCCAGGTTCACCTCGTGGACCAGCCGGGTGCCGGCCAGCTCCACCGAGACGGCGTCGACGGCGAGGTCCTGGGCCCCGGCCCCGTCAGTCATCCCGTTCGTCCTGTTCGTCCCGTTCATCGGGCGGCTCCGAAGCCCTGGCCGCGGCGGCGCATCATCAGCAGGAAGGCGGGCACGCCGAGCACCGCGGTGAACACCCCGACGGGCAGTTCGGCGGGTGCCAGCAGGGTGCGCGAGGCGATGTCCACCCAGACCAGCAGCAGGGCCCCGGCGAGCGGCGCGATCACCAGCACCCGGCGGTGCCCGGCGCCGACCAGCATCCGCGCCAGGTGCGGCATCAGCAGCCCGACGAAGCCGATCGCCCCGCTGACCGCGACCACGGTGCCGGTGACGGCGGCGGTCACCACGAACAGCTCGCGGCGCAGCCGGTCCGGGTCGACGCCGAGCGAGGCGGAGGTCTCGTCGCCCATGGCGAGCGCGTCCAGCCGGCCGGCGGCGCGGCCCAGGTGGGCGAGGCCGGCCAGCACGGTGACGGCGGCGATCGGCACCGAACCCCAGGTGGCGCCGCCGAGGCTGCCGAGCAGCCACATCATGGCGTCCCGGGCGGCCTCGCCGCGGTCGGCGGCGAAGACCATCAGGGTGGTGGCGGCGGAGAAGCCGTAGGACAGGGCGGTGCCGGTGAGCACCAGGCGCAGCGGGGTGAGCCCGTACGCGGTGCGGGCGGCGAGGTAGACCAGGGTCATGGCGACGAGCGCGGAGCCGAAGGCGGAGGCGGAGACCGCCCAGACCCCGAGCGAGGCGAAGGCGCCGAACAGCAGGACGGCGTTGGCGCCGACGGCCGCGCCGGAGGAGATGCCGAGCACGAAGGGGTCGGCCAGGGAGTTGCGCACCAGGGCCTGGACGGCGGTCCCGCAGGCGGCCAGCCCGGCGCCGACCACGGCGGCCAGGACGGTGCGCGGCAGCCGGATCTCCCAGACGATCGCGTAGGCGGCGGCCTCGTCCGCGTCCAGCCGGCCGCCGGTGAGCCCGGCGCCCAGCAGGCGCAGGACGCGGGGCAGGCCGATTCCGGAGGAGCCGAGGGCGACCCCGCAGACCAGTGAGAGCAGCAGCGCGACGGCGAGGCCGGCGGCGAGCGGGGCGACGGGTATGCGACGAGCGGGCGGGCTGGCTGCACGGTTCGCGGGTGCGCGGTTCACGGGTGGCGCCTTGCCTCGGGCCGTGGGTGCGCCGGGGCGGGCGCGGGCCGCACGGGTGCCGGGGCGCCGTTCCCCTCGCAGTCCGCGGCGAGTTGTCGGGAGGTCGGGCGGCCGGGGGCGATCGGGCTGGCACGGCCGTCCGGGCTGGTGCGGGCCGTGCTCACCGTTGCGGGTCAGCGCCGGATTCACACCGGACTTCCCCCTCGGACGCCTTGGCAGCATAACAGCCGCTCCGGGCAAGCGACCCTTACCGGGTCCGGGTCGGACGTGAACGCACGACCGCCCCCGTCCGACGGTGCGGACGGGGGCGGCCGGGGTGGCGACGCGTCAGGCTCAGGCCTGCTTGGTCTCCCAGAAGATCTTGTCGACCTCGGCGATCAGGTCCAGCAGGGCCTGGCCGGTGGCCGGGTCGGTGGACGCCTTGGCGGCCGAGGCGGCCTTCAGGGTGTCGTTGATCAGCTGGTGCAGCTGCGGGTACTTCTCGAAGTGCGGGGCCTTGAAGTAGTCGCTCCACAGCACCGAGATGTGGTGCTTGACGGCCTCGGCGCGCTGCTCCTTGATGATGATGGCGCGGGCGCGGAAGTGCGGGTCCTCGTTGGCCTGGTACTTCTCCTGGGTGGCCTTGACGGACTCGGCCTCCAGCTTGGCCTGCGCCGGGTCGTAGACGCCGCAGGGCAGGTCGCAGTGGGCGTGGGCGGTGGCGCGCGGTGCAAACAGACGAGAGAACATGGGAGTCCTTCCTTAGATCGTCTTCCCGCGCCCGAGATTACCCTTCCGCCCTCCCGGTTTCGCGGTCGGGCGGTGGGCCTAGGGCGAAAGACGGACCCGGAACCGTGTCAATTCGGACATCGAACAGATGACGGCCCGTACGGCAGACTGGGGGCGGGCCGATCGGGAGGAGGAGTCGTGGCGCGGAGCACGCGACCGGAGGACGGCGAACCGGGCGGCGTGCTGCCGTTCGGGCTGGTCGACGTGGCGGGGCCGTCGATGGTGCCGACGCTGCGCGAGGGCGACCAGCTGCTGGTCCGCTACGGCGCGCCGATCCGGCCGGGCGCGGTGGTGGTCTTCCGGCACCCCTTCCAGCAGGACCTGCTGGTGGTGAAGCGGGCCGCGGAGCGCCGGGCCAGGGGCTGGTGGCTGCTCTCCGACAACCGTCCGGTGGACAGCGACAGCCGCAGCTACGGTGCCGTCCCGGACGAGCTGGTGCTCGGCCGGGCGCTGCTGCGGCTGCGTCCGAGCCCGGTGTGGCTGGCGCCGGGCCGCCGGCTGGAGCGGCTGCTGCGCACCCCGCGGCTGGCCCGGGTGCCGGGCCTGGCCCGCCGGCTCGGCGCCTGGGTCGACGCGGCCGACGGGCTCTAGGCCCGGCACCCGGGCGCGGGCCGCTCCGGGTGGGCTCAGGCGCGGGCCGCTCCGGGTGGGCTCAGGCGCGGGCCGCCGCTTCCGCCTCCTGGCGCTTGCGGGCGCGGTAGGCGGCGACGTTGGCGCGGGTCGCGCAGCGGTCCGAGCAGTAGCGCCGGGAGCGGTTGGTCGAGGTGTCCAGGTAGGCGTTGCGGCAGGGCGCGGCCTGGCAGATGCCGAGCCGGTCGGCGCCGAGTTCGGTCAGGTGGACGGCCAGGCCCATGCAGGCGACCGCGCTGAAGTGCGCGGTGGCGGTGGCCGAGTTGTCGGCCAGGTGCAGGTGCCAGCGGGGCCGCCCGGCGGCGTCCAGGTAGTCGTGCCCGGAGATCAGCGGGCTGACCGGGTACTCCATCAGCAGGCTGTTCAGCAGGTCGACGCCGCGGATCTCGTCCCCCTCGGCGGCGGCCTCGAAGACCCCGCGCAGCCTGGTGCGCACCGCTCGCAGCCGGGGCAGGTCGGACTCGTCGGCCAGCGCGGCGGCCCGCGCGGAGTCGGAGAACAGTCCGCGCACCGCCTCCACGGAGGTCAGCGTGTCGGTGCCGCGCTCGGGCTCCTCGGTGTTCACCAGCCGAACGGCGAGATCGGCGTACGCGGCGAGCTCCACAGGGGTCCTTCCAGGGTCGGTAACGGGCTGACAGCCTCCAGCCTATTACCCGGGCGGAGAAAACGTCGGGCCCGGCAGGTCAGGCCTGCCGGGCGCCGACGGTGGGGCTCTCAGAGCACCTTGGACAGGAAGGCCCTGGTGCGCTCGTGCCTGGGGTTGGTGAGCACCTCGCGGGGGGCGCCGGACTCGACCACCACGCCGCCGTCCATGAACACCAGCGCGTCGCCGACCTCGCGGGCGAAGCCCATCTCGTGGGTGACGACCACCATGGTCATGCCGTCCTCGGCGAGGCCGCGCATGACGTCCAGGACGTCGCCGACCAGCTCCGGGTCCAGCGCGGAGGTCGGCTCGTCGAAGAGCATCAGCTTGGGCTTCATGGCCAGCGCGCGGGCGATCGCCACGCGCTGCTGCTGGCCGCCGGAGAGCTGCGAGGGGTAGTTCTTCGCCTTGTCGGCGAGGCCCACCCGCTGGAGCAGGGCCATGCCGTGCTCGCGGGCCTCCGCCTTGCTCTCGCCCTTGACCTGGACCGGTGCCTCCATCACGTTCTCGATGGCGGTCATGTGCGGGAACAGGTTGAAGCGCTGGAAGACCATGCCGATGTCGCGCCGCTTGACGGCGACCTCGCGGTCCTTGAGCTCGTACAGCCGGTCGCCCCGCTGCTGGTAGCCGACCAGCTCGCCGTCCACCCAGAGGCGGCCGCCGTTGATCTTCTCCAGGTGGTTGATGCACCGCAGGAAGGTCGACTTGCCGGAGCCGGACGGGCCGATCAGGCAGAACACCTCGCGCTGCCTGACCTCCAGGTCGATGCCCTTGAGCACCTCGGTCAGGCCGTAGGACTTGTGCACGTTCTCGGCGCGGACCATGGGCTCGCCGGACGCGGCGGCGTCGGCGGGGGTCTTGGTCAGGTCGGTCATGCGGAACCACCTCCGTCGTGCCCCGGGGCGGTGCGGGGGGACGTCCCGGGGGCGGCGGGCTTCCCGGCGAACAGGCCCCGGAGCCGCTGCAGCGGGGTGGGCGGGAGGGTGCGGTTGGACCCCCGGGCGTAGTAGCGCTCGAGGTAGTACTGGCCGATGGTCAGCACGGAGGTGAAGAAGAGGTACCAGAGGCTGACCACGATCAGCAGCGGGATGTTCTGGTAGTTGCGGGAGTAGATCACCTGCCCGGCCCGGAAGATCTCCTCCAGGGAGATCACCGAGACCAGCGAGGTGGTCTTGAGCATCGAGATGGTCTCGTTGCCGGTCGGCGGGATGATCACCCGCATGGCCTGCGGCAGGACGATCCGGCGCATGGCCTGGAACCGGCTCATGCCGAGCGCGTGCGCGGCCTCGGCCTGGCCCTCGTCCACCGACTGGATGCCGCCGCGGACGATCTCCGCCATGTAGGCGGCCTCGTTGAGGCCGAGGCCCAGCAGCGCGGCGACGAAGGTCGGGATCAGCACGTTGGTCTGCTGGGACCAGAACTCCGGCCCCCACGGGACGCCGATCGACAGCTTGGCCCAGATCAGGCCGAGGAAGTTCCAGAACACCAGCTGCACCAGCACCGGAGTGCCGCGGAAGACCCAGATGTAGACCCAGGCGACGCCGGCCAGCAGCGGGTTCGGGGACAGGCGCATCACCGCGAGGACGATGCCGCCGACCACGCCCATGAGCATGGCGAGCACGGTCAACTCCAGCGTGACCAGCAGGCCGTGCATGATGCCGGCGTGGAACAGGTACTGACCGACGATGTCCCACTTGAAAGCGGGGTTGGTGAAGAGGGCGCTCAGCAGCATCGCCGCGAGCAGGGCGATGACGACGGCGCCAGCCCAGCGTCCGGGGTGGCGGACGGGGACGGCCTTGATGGTCTCAGGCCGTCCCTTCTCCGCCGTCCCCTTGTCCGAAGAGTTCACGTGTGGCCTCGGGGGAGAAGATGGAGCGTACGAGGGTCAGTGGCCGGCGGCGACGCTGTTGATCACCGACTTGTCGATGGCTCCGGCCTCGACGCCCCACTTGGTGAGGATCTGCTTGTAGGTGCCGTCGTCGATCAGCGACTGGACGGCGCCCTGGATGGCGGGGGTGAGCTTGGAGCCCTTGGCCAGGGCGACGCCGTAGGGGGCCACGCCGTAGGTCTCGCCGACCTTCTCCAGCTGGCCGCCGGACTGCTTGACCGCGTAGTCGACGACCTGGGAGTCGGCCATCATCGCCTGGTCGCGGCCGGAGACCACGGCGTTGGTGACGTCCGTCTGGAGGTCGAACTTGTCGCCCCCGTTCTGGATGCCCGGCTTGCCGGCCTTGACGCAGTCCGGGTTGCGGGTGTCGTTGATCTCGTCGGCCTGGGTGGTGCCGGTCTGGACGGCGACCTTCTTGCCGCAGAGGTCCTTCGCGTCGATCTTCTCCGGGTTGCCCTTCTTCACCGCGACGGCGCTGCCGGAGTTGAAGTAGGTGACCATGTCGACGACTTCCTCGCGCTCCTTGGTGTCCGTGAAGGAGGACATCCCGAGCTGGAACTTGTTCGACTGGATGCCGGGGAGGATCGCGGTGAAGCCGGAGTCCTGGACCTCGGCCTTCAGGCCGAGCTTGGCCGCGATGGCGTTGGCCAGGTCGACGTCCAGGCCGATGACCTTGCCGCTGTCGTCCTTGAACTCGTCCGGCGCGTACGAGGCGTCCGCGCCGATCAGGAGCTTGCCGGCCGCCTTGGCGTCGTCCGGGACGAGCGAGGCGAGCTTGGGGTCGGCCTTGACCTCGTTGACGGTCGCGGAGGCGTTGGGGGCGCCACTGCCTTCGTCCTTGCCGCTGCTGCAAGCGGTCAGCGCGAGGGAGACGGAGGCGGCGACCAGGCCGGCCGCGAGGAGTCGGTTGCGCTGGGAACGGGCGCTCATGAGGGGGATCTCCATCCTGGGGGAGAGAGGTCGGGCGGAGCGCGCCGCGGGAGCGGCGCACCGGAAACGGCGAACCGGACGGTTCGGTACGTGCGTGTCGCCGTACGTCGTCGTACGTGCAGGCCGGGTCGTGCAGTTGCCCGGGCGCGGGGGAGGCCGCCCGAGGTCTTTCGAGGTACTGCTTCCGCCACCCTCCGCCGAGGTGGACGTCGACCGAACCGCCTCGACCACGGGCCGACTCGATCGGAGATGGGGGGAATCCTGCCATCTGATGACACCCAGGTGGCCCTCATCCAGATCAAAATCGGATAACGAGGGGTCGCGCTGTCCGCTATTCGGACCCATCCCGAGGCCCTGTCACTGTGCGCATAGGTATGCGGACCGCACTGTTCCGTCCCGCCCTGCCGGGCCCGGCCGCGGGTGTGTCAGAATCGTCACCGGGTGACCCCCGAACGCTCGAACCGGACCGACGAGCCCCGACAGGCTCGGGGTGCTCGGGAACGGAAGCCTCACGCGGCTCCGTATCCGGAACACCCGACTCCCCTTCGGATCTGTGTTCACTCCCGCGGGTGCGTGTGCGCTCATGCCGCTGCCGCCGCCGGAGCCCGGTGCTTCCGACGCCGGGCCCCTGTGACACGACGGCGCGGCGATGAACCGTACGTGACGAGGACGAAAAGGCATAGGTGCGATGCCGTCGTCCGACCTACGCTCGGGCGGGAAGCACAACACGGACAACACCAGACCCAATAACACCCTCATTCGAGGGCGCCGCCCGACGGCAGCGCCCCGACCCTCGTCCCGGGTCCGCTTCCGCGTACCCGGTTTCCGGTTTCCGGACGGGGTCGCCCGTCCGTCGGTCGCGTGCCCTCGCCAGATCACTGACGAAGAGGTCATCGTGGCAGCGGAGATCATCAGCAGCACCCAGGACACCGACGATCCGGTCGAGGCGGTTTTCGCGCTCCACCGCGGCGGCAAGATGGAGATCCGGGCGACCGTCCCGGTGCGCGACGCGGACGACCTGTCCCTCGCCTACACCCCCGGTGTCGCACGGGTCTGCACCGCCATCGCCGAGCAGCCGGAACTGGTCGACGACTACACCTGGAAGGCCAACACCGTCGCAGTGGTCACCGACGGCACCGCGGTGCTGGGCCTCGGTGACATCGGCCCGCAGGCCTCGCTGCCGGTCATGGAGGGCAAGGCCATCCTGTTCAAGCAGTTCGGCGGCGTGGACGCGGTGCCGATCGCGCTCGCCTGCACCGGGGTCGACGAGATCGTCGAGACCGTGGTCCGGCTGGCGCCCTCCTTCGGCGGCGTCAACCTGGAGGACATCTCCGCCCCCCGCTGCTTCGAGATCGAGCGCCGGCTCCAGGAGGCCCTGGACATCCCGGTGTTCCACGACGACCAGCACGGCACCGCGATCGTCAGCACCGCCGCCCTGTGGAACGCGGCCAAGGTGACCGGCCGTGAGATCGGCTCGCTGCGGGCCGTCATCTCCGGGGCCGGCGCGGCCGGCATCGCGATCGCCAAGATGCTGGTCGCGGCCGGCATCGGCGACGTGGCCGTCTGCGACCGCAAGGGCGTGGTGTACGAGGGCCGCGGCGACCTGACCGACGTCAAGGCCGAGATCGCCGCGCTGACCAACCGCACCGGCGTCAAGGGCTCGCTGGCCGACGCGCTGGCCGGCGCCGACGTGTTCATCGGCGTCTCCGGCGGCACCGTGCCGGAGGAGGTCGTCGCGACCATGGCCGAGGGCGCGTTCATCTTCGCGATGGCCAACCCCACCCCGGAGATCCACCCCGAGGTCGCGCACAAGTACGCCGCCGTGGTCGCCACCGGCCGCAGCGACTTCCCGAACCAGATCAACAACGTGCTGGCCTTCCCGGGCATCTTCGCGGGCGCCCTCCAGGTCCGCGCCTCCCGGATCACCGAGGGCATGAAGCTGGCCGCCGCCAAGGCGCTGGCCGGCGTGGTGGCCGACGAGCTGACGCCGCAGAAGGTCATCCCCTCGCCGTTCGACGAGCGGGTCGCGCCGGCGGTCACCAAGGCCGTCGCCGAGGCCGCCCGGGCGGAGGGCGTGGCGCGGATCTGACGATCCGACCGCACCGTCGCAAACGGCCCGGGGCCGGGACACGCGTCACACGTCCGCGTGGTTCCGGCCCCGGGCCGTCGCGGCTATCGTCCGGTGGCATGTTCGCCGCCTACGCCGCACGTATCGACGCCGCCGACCCGCTGAGCGGGCTGGAGCTGGGTGACCTCCCCGAGCCGCAGGCCCGTCCGGGCTGGAGCGTGGTCACGGTCCGGGCCGCCAGCCTCAACCACCACGACCTGTGGTCGCTGCGCGGGGTCGGCCTGCCCGCCGAGAAGCTGCCGATGATCCTCGGGTGCGACGCCGCCGGCGTCGACGAGCACGGCAACGAGGTGGTCCTCCACTCGGTCATCGGCCAGAGCGGCCACGGCGTCGGCCCCGCCGAGCCGCGCTCCATCCTGACCGAGCGCTACCAGGGCACCTTCGCCCAGCGGGTCGCGGTGCCCACCTGGAACCTGCTGCCCAAGCCCGCCGGGCTGAGCTTCGAACAGGCCGCCTGCCTGCCCACCGCCTGGCTGACGGCCTACCGGATGCTGTTCACCAACGCCGGGGTCAAGCCCGGCGACACCGTGCTGGTGCAGGGCGCGGGCGGCGGGGTGGCGACCGCGCTGATCGTCCTCGGCAAGGCGGCCGGCCTGCGGGTCTGGGTCACCGGACGGGACGAGGCCAAGCGCGTCCGGGCCGTGGAGCTCGGCGCCGACGCGGCCTTCGAGAGCGGCGCCCGGCTGCCCGAACGGGTGGACGCGGTGCTGGAGACGGTCGGGGCCGCGACCTGGTCGCACTCGGTGAAGTCGCTGCGTCCGGGAGGCACCATCGTCATCTCCGGGGCCACCTCCGGCCCCAACCCCAGCTCCGTCGAGCTGAACCGGATCTTCTTCCTGGAGCTCAAGGTGGTCGGCTCGACCATGGGCACCAAGGAGGAACTGGCCGGGCTGCTCGCGTTCTGCGCCCACACCGGCGTCCGGCCGGTGATCGACTCGGTGCTGCCGCTGACCGAGGCCCGGGAGGGCTTCGCCCGGCTCGCCAAGGGCGACGTCTTCGGCAAGATCGTCCTCACGCCCTAGCCGCACCGACCCGTGCTGCCGGGCCCGTACCGACGGGCCTGAGCACGGCGGCGGCCCGGCGCCCACCGCGAAGGGGGCACCGGGCCGGACGCCGGACCGCCGGCTCAGCCGAGCAGCCGCTTGAGGCGCTCGCCCGCGGCGCCCAGCACCGCACCGGCCTCGGCCAGCTCGGCCGTGCTCACCCCGCCGTCCCGGGCCGCGTCGCGGACCTGGTCGCGGAAGCGGTCGAGCAGCCGCTCCAGCTCGCGGGCCGGCTCCCCGGCCGGGTCGGTTCGGGCCCACGCGGGCAGGTCGGCCGGGGCGCCGGGCTCGTCCTCGTCCAGGTCGATCCGGGTCACGGTGACCTGCTCGGCGGGCTCGGCGGGCGGCTCCGCGCCGTGGCCCCAGCGGGCCGCGTCGGCCAGCCCGGCCAGGCCCTTGGTCAGCTCGGACAGGCCCTCGGCCAGCCCGGTCGGCCAGTCGCCCTTGGCGGCGTGCTCGCGCACCTGCTGCTCGACCCGGCGCTTGATCCGCAGTGCCTCCTGCTGGGCCGCGGTGCGCGAGGCCTTGGCCTGCTCGCGCAGCCGGCGGGCCTCCTCCTCGGCGGCCTTCGCCTTGGCCTTGGCGGCCTTCTCCTGTTCCCGGGCGCGCTTGGCCTGCTCCTTGGCCTGCTGCTTGAACTGGGCGAACTCCTCCTTGGCGCGCTGCCAGGACTCGTTGTCGCCCCAGGGCCCGGCCCACGGGTCACCGGCCCGCTCGGCGCGCTCCGGCCTCGGCGCCTGCTTGGCGGCGTTCCACAGCTCCTCGCGGAGGTCCTTGGCGCCTTCCCGGACGTCCTCCCGGATCGCCCCGGCGAGCTGCGCCACGGAGTCGTGGATCTCCAGCTCCAGCTCGTCCAACTCGCTCTGCCGGGCTTCGAGTTCGGCGCGGCCCGGGTCGGTCAGCCGGTACACCTTGCGGCCGCCCTCGGTGGTGTGGGTGACCAGGCCCTCCTGCTCCAGCTTGGCCAGCCGCGGGTAGACCGTCCCGGCCGAGGGGGCGTACAGGCCCTGGAAGCGCTCCTCCAGCAGCCGGATCACCTCGTAGCCGTGCCGCGGGGCCTCGTCCAGCAGCTTCAGCAGGTAGAGCCGCAGCCGGCCGTGGCCGAACACCGGGGTCATCTCAGGCCTCCTTGGTGAAGCTGGGCGTGCCGGGGCCGGCCGGGAGCTCCTTGACCACCACCGGGCCCTCGTCCTCCGCGTCGGGGCGGCGCAGCACGGTGACCGCGCCGGAGACGGTGGTGACGTTGAGGCTGCCGCGGCCCTCGCCGAGCCGGCCGGAGATCTTCTTGGCGCCCCAGGTGCTGCTCATCTGGAGCTCCTCGAAGGTGCTGGAGACGTCGCCGCTGGTGGAGCCGGCCTCGACGGTGGCGTCGGCGAGGGAGGGGATGCGGATCACGACCGGGCCGCTGACGGTGTTGACCTTGACGTCGGTCTCGCCGGCCACGTCGAGGTCCAGCGTGACGGCGCCGGTGACGGTGTTGGCCTGCACCCGGTCGGCGGTGCCGGCGATGACGGTGAGCTGCCCGGAGACGGTGTTGACCTTGAGCCGGCCGCCGACCGCCTGGGCGTCCACGTCGCCGGTGACGGTGGAGGCGTCGATCCGGCCGGTCACCCCGGCGAAGGTGACGTCGCCGTTGGCGCTCTGCACCGAGACGTGCTCGGAGACCCCGGTGACGGTGGCGTCGGCCGACACGGTGCCGACCTTGACCTCGACGTCGGCGGGGACGGTCAGCGTCACGCCGGTGATCCGCTTGCGCTTGAAGCTGCCGAAGAAGTTCTTCACCGAGCCGACGGACTTGAGCCAGTCGCCGAACTCGCCCCAGCTGTTGATGTCCTTGTAGGTGACCGTCAGGACGCCGTCCACCAGGGTCACGTGCAGGGGGTCGCCGACCAGCTCGGTGACCTCCAGGCGGGTCGGGCCCTCGGCCGCCACCACGTTCACCGTTCCCTCGATGGTCCGCACGTGGAGCGCGCGCACCGGCTCGTCGAAGGTGATCCTCTCGGTGCCCTCGACCGTCCACTGGCTCATCTCTGCCGCCTCCCGTTGTCGATCGCGATGTATCGCGTTCTCTTTTAAAGACGATATATCGCGTGCCGGAAGAGTCAAGCGTGCCCACCCCCGATCCCGACCCCGATCCGTCCCCGAGCCCGCCCCTACGGGGGAGCGGGCCCGGACATGCGGGAGG
>NZ_JBHUAF010000152.1:0-18604 GCF_042789895.1 Kitasatospora sp. NPDC056783 | reverse complement strand
CGTCGTGGACGTGCTCGGCTGTCAGGCGAAGTCGATGTTCCCGATGAGCATCGGAGCGTCGCCGTCGAACTCGTCGAGCTCGTCGATCGCCGCAGCGCGCAGCTCTTCCTCGGTGGGCGTGATCAGGGTGTCGATGCTCACAATGATCTCCTCGTCTCGTCGGAGTGATCGATTGCCCGCCTTCGCAAGCAAATTGACGGGCAGTCATCAAAAACCTAAGGCCGATCCCCGTCGACGGTCAACCCTGCGTCCCGGTGGCTTGATCCGGTCTCCCGGGTCGTGCGGCGTCACGTCCCAGGAGACTCCCCGGGCCGCCTCGGACGTGACGCCTGGTGGTGCGGAAACCGTCGGGAGCCCGCGGCACATGCTCTACGCTCGGGGCGCGAAAGGGCCTCGACGGTCTGTCGGGCGGTTTCTCCGCGCGCCCGCCGCACCCGCCGCACCCGCCGCACCCGCTGTACCCGCCATTCCCGCCGCACCCGCCGAACCCGCACGACGGCTCGATCCGTGGGGAGACCTGCCTGTCATGACCACCTCGTCCAAGCCTCCCGCGACGGCCGCCGCGCCGGCCCGATCGCTGCTGCGCTCCCACCGGGGCTTCCGGCTGCTGCTCACCGGCGACACCGTGAGCCAGTTCGGCAGCCAGGTCACCGTGCTGGCGATCCCGCTGGTGGCCCTGAGCACCTTTCACGCCTCGGCCTTCCAGATGGGCCTGCTCACGGCGGCCTCCACGGTCCCGGTCGCCGTGGCCGGCCTGCCGGCCGGGGCGTGGGTGGACCGGATGCGGCGCCGGCCGATACTCGTCGCGGCCGACCTGCTGCGGTTCGCCCTGCTGGCCTCGATACCGCTGGCCCACGCGCTCGGCGTCCTCACGCTGGCCCAGCTGTACGCGGTGGCGGTGCTGGCCGGCACGGCCACGGTGTTCTTCGACGTCGCCCACCTGTCCTACCTGCCGTTCCTGGTCGGACGCGACCGGCTGACGGAGGGCAACGCGGTCCTGCAGACGGCCAACCGGGGCGCCGAGTTCAGCGGCCCGGCGGTCTGCGGCTGGCTGGTCCAGGCGGCCGGACCGGTCGGTGCCCTCCTGGTGGACGCGGTCAGCTTCCTCGTCTCCGCCGCCTCCATCGGTGCGATCCGGCGTTCCGAGCCGCAGCCGGAGACGACGGCGCACGGTTCGCTGCGCCGGCAGATCGCCGTGGGACTGCGCTACGTCCTGAGCCACCCGATGCTGCGCATGCTCGTCTCCAGCGGCGTGCTGCTGTGCCTGGCGACCACCGCGCTGCTGGCCGTCCAGCCGATCCTGCTCGTCCGGGACCTGGGGATGAGTCCGGGGCTCTACGGCCTGTTGCTGGTCGGGGACGGCATCGGCGGATTCCTGGGCAGCATGGCCGCGCGGCCGGTGATCCGCAGGCTCGGGACCGCCCGCACCATCTGGGTGCCGAGCGTGGCCATCGTGCCGTTCGTCCTGCTGCTGCCCTTCACCGGCCACGGCTGGCTCATCCTGCTCTTCCCGGTGGGCTCGTTCGTCTTCGCCGTCGGCATCTCCCTGCGCAACGTCGCCCAGCTGAGCTACCGCCAAGGCGTCTGCCCGCCCGAGCTGCTCGGCCGGATGAACGCCTCGATGCGCGTGCTGACCTGGGGCGCCATGCCGCTGGGCGGCCTGCTCGGCGGCGCGCTCGCCCAGTGGGCCGGCACCCGTGCCGCCCTGTGGGCGGTCTTCGCCCTGATCGTCCTGTCCCTGCTGCCGGTGCTCACCCCCGCGCTGCGCAACGCCCAGGACTGACCGGGACCGACCGGAACTGGCCGGAACTGGCCGGTACCGACCGGGACGATCGAGGGGCGGAGCGCCCCTGCTCGGGGCCGCGGCGGGTGCCCGGCCCCGAGCCTCCGGGTCCCGCCGGGCCCGTGACAAGCCCCCGGAAGCGGGGAGCTACTTCTCGCCGAGGAACCCGATGACGGCCCGGCGCAGTCCGGCGCCGTCCAGACCGTGGGCGATGGCGTGCTGGCGGGGCGAGCCGTAGTTGCGCAACTCGTCACGGCCGACGCCCAGTCCGAGCACCCGGTGGGACCGGTCGCCCAGCGCGTGCGCGACCTCCGGGAGCGAGGTGCCGGCCAGGTACGGTTCGACCAGGACGACGGCCGGCTCCCGCTGCTCCGTGACGGCCGCCCGCAGCGCGACGGCGTCGAAGGGCCGGACGGTGGGGGCGTACAGCACGGTGACGTCCAGTCCCTCGGTCGCGGCCAGCACCGCGTCGGCCAGCGGGCCGACCGCGACGACGACGGCCCTCGTGCCGTGCCGCAACGCGCGGAAGCCGCGGTGCAGGCGACCGTCGACGATGCCGTGGGCGTGCGCGTTGGACTGGTTCGACAGCCGCAGGTAGACCAGCCCGTCGCCGTCGGCGGCCTCCCGCAGCTGCGCCTCGGCCTCGTCGGCGTGGCCGGGGACGTCGATCGTCCAGTCGGGCAGCGTCGACAGCAGCGCGACGTCACCGGGCGACTGGTGGGTGCGTCCGCCGTTCGCGATGTCGTAGGAGGCGCCGGCGCTGACCAGCACCGCCCCGACCCCCTGGTGGTTGAGGTCCAGCTTGATCTGCTCGAAGGGCCGCTCGACGAGGAACGGCGCGAAACTGTGCGCGATCGGCCGCATCCCGGCGAGCGCGAGGCCGCCGGCGGCGCTGATCAGGAGCTGTTCGCGGATGCCGAAGTTCAGCACCCGGTCCGGGTGGCGCTCGCGGGCGCCGTCGAAGAGGGCTGACGTGAGGTCGGCGGTCAGCACCGCCAACCGCTCGTGGGTGTCCAGCAGCCGCGTGGACACCTCGACGAAGCGCTCGCGCATGATTCCGGCCATGGGGGTCCTCCCTGGGTTCACGACGGGGTGGCCGACCGAGGTGGGGTCGGCGGGGCCGGGGCCGCCGGGGGCGGCTCCGCTCGGTTGGGCGACGGCGACGGCTGCGGCCCGCCGCGGCCGGCTGTCACCGCTGCCCGGTGTCGGCCACCACGAGCCGTGGCGCACCGGGGTGCGGGGTGCGGAAGGCGGCCTCCAGCGCGTCGTGGTCCCGGCCGTCCGCCCGCACCGCCGACCAGCCCTCGACCTCGAAGCGCTTCTCCATGCCGCCCGGCCAGCCGTGGCTCGCGGAGTGGTTGTCGACCACGACCACGTGCAGCCGCTCCAGGCCGACGCGGCCCGCGTAGGCGATCGCCTCGTGGTTGGAGCCCTCGTCCAGCTCGCCGTCGCCGACGAGGACCCACACGTCGGACGGGATGCCGCGGGCGCGCAGTCCCAGCGCCGTCCCCACGGCCAGCGGCAGCCCGTGTCCGAGCGAGCCGCTGGATATTTCGACGCCGGGCACGAGGGACCGGTCCGGGTGCATGCCGAGCGAGGAGCGGAAGGTGCCGAACCGGCGCAGCTCGGCGGGGTCGACGAAGCCCTTCGCGGCCAGCACCGCGTAGTAGGCCATGGGGCCGTGGCCCTTGGAGAGGAAGAACCGGTCGCGGTCCTCGGCCATCTCGGGGGTGACGCGCAGCACGCGGTCGTACAGGACCCACAGGACGTCGACGGTGGAGGTCGCCGCCTCCCGGTGCTTCTCGTCGCCCACCATGGTCGCCATCAGCTCGCGCAGGTCTTCGAAGGTTGCCGTGGTCATCGCAGCGGGGTCTCCAGACGTGTGTGGGGCGGGCGGGGAGGTGGCGTGCTCGGACGGTCGGGGACACCGGGGCGTCCCGGCGTCCCGCGTCCCGGTGTCGCGGCGGTTGGGCGGGCGTCGCGGCGGGCGGATCGCGGGGGCGGGTGCCCCGGCTACCAGATGCGCACCCGGTCGGCCGGGTCCCACCACATCCCGTCGCCCTCGCGGACGCCGAAGGCCTCGTGGAACTCCGCGAGGTTGCGCACGGCGGCGTTGCAGCGGAACTCGGCCGGGGAGTGCGGGTCGACCACCAGCCTGCGCCGGGCCTCGGTGTCACGGGTCTTGAACTGCCAGACGCGCGCCCAGCTGAGGAAGAACCGCTGGGCGCCGGTGAGGCCGTCGACGACCGGTGGCTCGGTGCCGTCGAGTGACCGGAGGTAGGCGCGGTAGGCCATGGTCAGGCCACCGATGTCGCCGATGTTCTCGCCGACCGTCAGCGCGCCGTTGACGTGTTGCCCGGGCGCCTGCTCCGGCTCCAGCGCGTCGAACTGTGCGATCAGCGCGGCGGTCCGCTCGTCGAAGGCGGCGCGGTCGGCCTCGGTCCACCACTCCCGGAGGGCGCCGGTGCCGTCGTACTTCGAGCCCTGGTCGTCGAAGCCGTGGCCTATCTCGTGGCCGATGACGGCTCCGATGGCCCCGTAGTTCACCGCGGCGTCGGCCTCGGGGTCGAAGAACGGGGGCTGGAGGATCGCGGCCGGGAAGACGATCTGGTTCCTCCCGGCGCTGTAGTACGCGTTGACCGTCTGCGGGGTCATGAACCACTCGCCGCGGTCCACCGGGCCGCCGAGCCTGGTCAGTTCCCGGTCGAACTCGAAGGCCGCGGCGCGCTGCGCGTTGCCGACCGGGTCGTCGCGGCGCACCGTCAGGGCGCTGTAGTCACGCCAGTGGTCGGGGTATCCGATCATCGAGGTGAAGGCGTCCAGCTTCTCCAGGGCGCGGTCCCTGGTCTCCGGCCCCATCCAGGGCAGGGCCCCGATGTTGTGCCGGTGCGCGGCCACGAGGTTGCCGATGAGCCCGAGCACCAGCTCCCTGGAGCGCGGTGGGAAGTGCTCGGCGACGTAGCGGCGGCCCAGCGCGAATCCGAGTGCGGACTCGACCAGGTCCAACCCGCGCCGCCACCGCTCGCGCTGCTCGGGAACGCCGGTCAGGGCCGTCCCGTAGAAGGCGAAGTGCTCGTCGGCGAAGACGCTGCTCAGCAGCGGCGCGGTGGTGCGGACCAGCTGCCAGGACAGCCACGCCCGCCGGCACTCGACGGAGGTCCGCTCCCAGAGCGTGGCGAGTTCCTCGAGGAACTCCGGCTGCCGGACCACGACTTCGGCGAGCGCCGAAGCGGGCGCCCCGGTTCCTTCCCGCCAGGCCTCCCAGTCGAAGGCCGCGGCCAGGGCGTCCAGGCCGGACCGGTCGAGGAGGGTGTAGGAGCGCACCGCGTCGCGGGCGCTCACCCGGTCCCGGTGCGCCGAGGCGATCCGTGCCTCCAGCGCGACGATGTGTGCGGCGGCGCCGGCCGGATCGGTGGCACCGGTGAGCTTGAGCATCGTCTCGATGTGCGCGCGGTAGGCGGCGCGGACGGGGGCCGAGGACTCCTCCCGGTAGTACGACTCGTCCGGCAGCCCGAGCCCGGCCTGGTGGAGGTGGACGAGGCAGCGGTCGGGCCGGCGCGCGTCGGTGTCCACGTAGGCGGTGAAGAGGCCGGGCACCCCACGGCGCTGCAACTGCCCCAGGACACCGGTGAGAGCCGGGCCGGAGTCGGCGGCGGCGATCAGGTCGAGGCCCGGCCGCAGGGGTGCCGCGCCGAGTTCCTCGACCAGCCGTTCGTCGAGGAAGGCGGCGTACAGGTCGCCGATGCGCCGCTCGTCGCTGTCCTGCGGGGCGTTCCCGGCGGCGGCCCGCTCCACGGTCTCCCGCAGGCGCAGCTCGGCGGTGTCGCGCAGGTCGACGAGCGATCCGGCGACGGCACGGTCCTCGGGAATGACGGACTCGTCCAGCCAGCGGCCGTTGACGTGACGGAAGAGGTCGTCCTGAGGCCGCACCTCCGGACGTCCCCAGGAGAGGTCGACGTTCCTCGAAACCGCTTCGCCCATCACAGATCCTCCCGTGTCGTGGCAGCCCGTCAGACCGTATCCGGGCCGTGCGGCATCGGAACAGGTGGCGGGAGGGTGCGGCGGCGCCTCCCGCCGGGTCCGCGCATCGGTCCGGAACGGGGTGTGTCCCGGCGCCGCGCGGTCGCCTACGATGCCTGACGGATCGCGGGCCGGGTGGTGACGAACGGATGGGAGACGGTGTGAGGCTTCGTGAACTGGGCTTCCGTGTCGACGAGTTCTCCGACGGCTGGCCGGACCGTGCGATGACGGCGACGGCACACGAGGCGGTGCGCCAGGTGCTGTCCGCGCGGGACGTGGACGAACTCGTGGCCGATCGCGGCTTGCGGATGCCGGCGTTCCGGATGGCGCGGGACGGGAAACCGGTCAACCCCCGCCACTACACGCTGGAGTCCGGCTCCGGCACGGCCCCGGCCATCGGGCAGCTCGCCGACCCCGACGGGATCGCCCGGCAGCTGGGCCGGGGATCGACCCTGGTCCTCCAGGGCCTCCAGCGGTTCCACCCGCCGGCGGGCGCACTCGCCCGCTCGCTCGCGCGCGAGCTGGGCGCCCGGATCTTCGTCAACGCCTACCTGACGCCGGACTCCGCCCAGGGCTTCGCCGAACACACCGACCCCTACGGCGCGTTCCTCGTCCAGCTCACGGGCGCCAAGCGCTGGCAGGTGCGTCCCTCGGCAGCCGCCCCGCTGGAAGAGGTGGTCCTGCGGCCGCTGGACGTGCTGTGGCTGCCGGCGGGCTGGTTCCACGCGGGCGTCGCGCTGCCCGGCGGTCCCAGCGTCCATCTGACGCTGGCCGTCAACCCGCTTCCGCTCACCGATGTCGTCACCGCGATCACCGAGGACCTGATGCGGCAGGTGGACGGCGAGACGCTGCCCCCGCTGCCGACGGACGGCGCGCGGCAGGTGCTGGAACGCGAGGTCGAGCGGCTGGCCGCACGCCTGCGCACGGCCCTGGAGGGCGTCGACGCCGGGGAACTGGCCCGCGTGCTGCTCGCCCGCGGCGCCGAGGGCGCCGGAGCGCCGGCCGGCCGGGTCAGCGCGGCGCTCGGCCTGGTGCCGCCCGACGCGCCGTCGGACCTCGCGGCCGCCGGCGGCGACGGGGGGTAGTCGGACGGGCGCCGGGCCCGGCCCGCTTCGCCCCGTCCGCCCCGCCGGGCCCGCCCGGCCCAGGTCAGCCGAACAGCGCGATCACCTCGGCGAACGCGTCGAGCGCCGCCTCCTGCACGACGACGTAGTCGAAGCCGAACCGCTCCCGACGGGCGAGCAGTTGCTCGGCGATCTGTTCCGCGCTCCCGATCAGCACGGCGGGCAGCGCGCCGACCTGCTCCGGACTGAGCGTGCCGCGCAGGAAGCGGGAGTAGTCCTCCAGCGCGGCCCGGCGGTCACCGGTCACCTGGGTGCGCAGGACGATGATGTTCCGGCGCACCGCCTCCCGGCCCGCCGCGCGCAGTTCCGCCTCGACCAGCGCCACCCGTTCGTCCATCTGATGATCCGTCAGATAACGCATGCCCCGGCCCCGCGGGTCGAACCCGGTGCCGGCGAAGGACACGATGTCGGCGTGCCGGGCGGCCAGCCGCAGCACCCGGTCGCCGTTGCCGCCGATCATCAGGGGCGGCCGGTCGGAACCGGCGACGCGGGTCACCTCCTCCAGGGTCGCGACGAGCCGGTCCACGCGCCTGCCCGACGCCTCGAACGGAATCCCCGCCTGGTCGAACTCGGGCTTCTTCCACCCCGCACCGAGCCCGACCTCCAGCCGTCCGCCGGTGAGCCGGGCGGCGGTGACGACGTCCCTGGCGAACAGGGCCGGGCTGTAGAACGAGGTGTTGCTCACGAACGTGCCGACCCGGACGCTGCTGGTCGCCTCGGCGGCCATGGCGCACGCCAGGAAGGGCGAGGGCATGCCGATGTGGTCGGGCACGGTGATCACGTCGTAGCCGAGGTCCTCGGCGCGCCGGGACTTCTCCCTCCAGGAGGCCCGGTCTTCGAGCTTCGTCAGATTCACGCCGAACCGTAAGTTCATCGCCCGGATCCCGTCCTCTTCCCGTCCTCGTCCCGTTCCTGAGCACCGGCGTGGGTCGCGGCGGAGGACGGAGGGGATCGCGCGGTCGGCTCCCCAAGGCCCCCAAGGATCGTCCCCCTGCCGGATCCTGGCCGTTCAGCCTAGACCACCGTTGATCGCGTGTCCTCCGGTTCTGAACGAACTCCTGCGCGGGGGTGGGGAGATGGGCGGCGGCCGGGCCGGGCCGACCGGCTACGGCCAGGGGTAGCCCAGCCGTTCGGGCTGGTAACCCCCGCAGAGCTCGGCGGTGGCCCGGGGATCGCCCGCGGTCAGCTGCGCCAGGAGGAGTTCGGCCTGCTCCGACGGGTCGTCCGCGGAGATCGGGAGGGGTATCAGGAACTGGGCGTGGGGCAGATACGTCCCCTCCCGGCCGGGGGGATGCATCAGCGTGATCTCGATCCGATCGGGTTGGTTTCGCCAGGTCCCGACGGCCTCCAACTCGCACTCCCACCTGGCGAGCCAGTCCCCGCGCTCCCTCAGCCCCGCTTCGAGCAGCGTCGCGACCACCGCCGCCGGCCACTCCCAGCCGCGGTCCTCCTCGGCCCGCAGGACCTCGGTGTCGTACTGGTCCGCGGCGAAGCGGAGCTCCGGCAGATCGAGGTTCGGATCGACCGCGTCGCGCCAGCCCGCCCAGACGACCTGGTCGCCGTCACGCCCGACCGTCACGTACAGGGCGCCGCAGCAGATCTCGGCGCCGCACCCGGAGAAGGCGAGCCGGACCTCGTGGGGGATCGCCGTGGCACGCAACGGGCCGCCCCGGGCCAACAGGTACCGGATGCTCGACGCCACGTACCGGATGTTCACGTCCTCGGACCTGGACGGTATGCCGGCCAGGAGGTCCCGGCCGTTGACGATCGGGCGGACCTCCAGGCCGGGCCCGTCGGGTGGGGGGCGGAGGATCTTCAGTTCGAGGACGTCCGGTTCCATTTCCATGGCCACCGGCCCATGATCGCGGAGCCGGTCGCGGCTGTCATGTGGATTTGTGCGGCCACCGCCCGGGGCGGCGCCCGGGGCCGTGCGAGGTCGTACGAGCGCGCGCACTGGGCCGTGTCATCGCGGGCCGGAGGGTGTCGGCCGACACCGGCCGACACCGGCTGATACCGCTTGAGGCTCTCCGAGGCGGCGACGCGCCTGCCGTCACGCCGTCTTGACCGCCCCGCCGTCGATGAGGTGGTCGGTCCCGGTGGTGCTCGCCGCGAGCGGCGAGGCGAGGTAGGCGATCAGGGCGGCGACCTCGGCCGGCTCCACCAGGCGTCCCGTGACCATGCCCACCGCCGAGGACAGTCCGGCCACCAGCTGCTCGCGGGTCAGCCCGAGCGAGGCGGCGAGTTTGGCGCCGTAGCCGTCGGGCGATTCCCACATGGCCGTGCGCACCGGCCCGGGTGACACCGTGTTGACGCGGACGCCCTGGGGGCCGAACTCCTCCGCGAGGGCCTCCACCGGGTCACCGTGGACGTGCTGCGGGTCAAGATCGGCTGGGGATTCGCCATGACCCGCGCGGCCGGTTCCGAGGACCCGGAGATCGCCCGGGTGCACGCCAATGCGGTGGACGAGTGCGACCGGCTCTTCCGCCGCCCCCGGGACACCGGACTGCTGCGGCCCGACGCCGACGTCGAGTGGGCGCGGCGCTGCTACTACGCGCTCATCCACGAGGTGGCCCAGGGCGGCACCGCCGACGCGGACGTCGACGCCCTGGCCACCCGGATCGTTGACACCCTGCTGCGCGGATTCGGGGGCGAGTCCGGGCGCGTGTCCGCCGGCCTCTGAGGTCCTCGACTCCTCAGGCAAGTCCCGACTTGCCTATCCGTCGGGCACCCCGCAGGCCCGCGCCCGGGGACATGGCTCCGGCGGCCGGATCGATCGCGGGAAAGCCGCGCCCGCCCACGGAGAGTCCGACGACGCGGCACGCCAGGGGGTCCACCCGGAGCCGTGCTCCGCCGTGGCCTTGATGCCGTGGATGACGCCGAGCACGGCGCCGCCGGCGAATCCCGCGGCCCGGATGCCGACCGCGGTGGCCCGCTGCGTTACCGGGAGTTGACCGCGGGGCCGCCCGGCCCGAGGCGGAATATGCGCGTGCGGCGCGGTGACCCCGTCCCTATGATGGCCCGATGTCGATCAAGCAGGTCCAAGTCACCTTCGACTGCGCGGAACCGCAGCGCGTCGCCCGTTTCTGGTCCGAGGTGCTGGGATACACCGGTCCGCAGCTGCCGGAGGGGTACGCCACCTGGGAGGACTTCGACCGGGAACGGCCCGCCGACTACGAGAGTCCGGCATGGGCGGCCTGCGCCGACCCCGCCGGTGTGGGCCCGCGGCTGTACTTCCAGCGCGTCCCCGAAGGCAAGGCCGCCAAGAACCGGGTGCACCTCGACGTACGGGCCGGCACCGGCCTCGTCGGCGAGGAGCGGGTGGCCGTACTGGAGGCCGAGTGCGCGCGGCTGGTCGCGCTCGGCGGGGTGCGGCTGTACCTGCTGCGCGCCGACGGCGTCAACGAGTCGTGCCTGGGGATGCAGGACGTCGAGGGCAACGAGTTCTGCCTCGACTGACAGTGCCGGGCCGACGACCAGTTCCGGGGAGGAACACCCGATCCATGACCACGCTCCCGCTGCCCGTCAGCACCGAACGGCTCCTGCTGCGCCCGTTCACGCCGGACGACCTCGACGACCTGCACGCGTACCAGGGCCTCGACGAAGTCGCCCGCTACCTGTACCGGCCGCCGCTCACCCGTGACCAGTGTGCGCGGAGCCTGACCAGGCGCGCGGCCGGCACCGTGTGGGCCGAGGACGGCGACGACCTCTGCCTCGCCGTCTGCCCGGTCGGCGAGGCGAGGGGTGGCGAGGCGAGGGGCGCCGGGAAGGAGCAGGTCGTCGGCGAGGTCGTCCTGAAGCTTGCGAGCGCGCGGTCGCGCCAGGTCGAGATCGGCTGGATCTTCAACCCGGCCTACGCCGGCCGGGGTTACGCGACCGAGGCGGCGCGCGCGATCGCCGAGCTGGCCTTCGCCGAACTGGGCGCCCACCGGCTCTTCGCCCGCCTCGACGCGCTCAACACCGGATCGGCGCGGATCTGCGAGCGCCTCGGCATGCGCCGGGAGGCGCACCTCGTCGAGAACGACCTCGACGGCGAGCGCTGGGGCAGCGAGTACGTCTACGCGACGCTCGCCCGCGAGTGGAAGGCCGACCGGGCCTGACCGAACGGCCTGCTGTGCGGGGGTGTTTCGCACTACCCCCCCCGCGCGTCATGGTGAACGAACGGTGGCACCCGACCTCACCAGGCCGGGTGCCACCGTTGCGTCCGACTTCACCACGGCCGTGGTTGTCCGCGTGTGAGATCGCTTCGTCGAATCCGACGATGACGCGAAAGAAGCCGGTCGACACCAAAGTTGGCCCCCAAGCATCTCTTGGGGGCCGGGCAAGAAAGACGGGGCTACCGCCGGCTCCGGTCGCGAGGCACTCTGGAGCCTCGGAGATCAGGAGGAAACGTGCGGAGCATCGGGTTGATCGGCGGCATGAGCTGGGAGTCCTCGGCGGAGTACTACCGGCTGCTCAACGGCCTCACCCGTGAGCGGCTGGGCGGGCACCACTGCGCACCGAGCGTCATGGTCACCGTGGACTTCGCCGAGATCGAGGCGATGCAGCGGGCCGACGACTGGCGGGGTGCGGCCGAGAGACTCTCCGAGGCCGCGGTGAGCCTGGAGCGGGCCGGGGCGGACATGGTCGTGTTGTGTACCAACACGATGCACCGCGTGGCCGACGACATCGCCGCCGCCATCCGGATCCCGTTCGTGGACATCATGGACGCGACGGCGAAGCGGATCCGCGCGGCCGGCATGCGCACCGTCGGCCTGCTGGGCACGCGGTTCACGATGGAGGGCGAGTTCTACCGGGCCCGGATGGCGGAATTCGGGATCGAAGTCCTCGTCCCGCACACGCCCGACCGTGCCCTCGTCCACGACGTCATCTACGACGAACTGACCCGGGGACGGATCCAGGACTCCTCGCGGCAGGAGTTCAAGCGGGTCGTCGAGGCCCTCGCCGAACGGGGAGCCGAGGGCGTGATCCTCGGGTGCACCGAGATCCCGCTGCTGATCGGCCCGGCCGACACCCGGGTGCCGCTCTTCGACACCACCCGCCTGCACGTCGAACATGCCGTCGAACTGGCGCTGGCCCCGTAGGCCACGGAGCACGGCGACACCTTCCGCACCGGGGCGGCCTCGGGATCGGCGGCAGTGTGCGGAGGCGTCATCGCGGTCCCCAGTCCCACGGGGCCGGGTGGGCGCCGCGCAGGCAGGCGATCTGGTGGGCGGCCAGCCGGCGGGCGCGCTGGTCGAGGCGGGCGCGGCGGACCGTGTCCATCACCGTGGCGAGGACGACGAGGTCGCGTACGACCTGGTAGCCGGACCAAGCGCCGATGTAGGGGTGGCCGGGGGCCTGGTGCTCCCGCTCGTAGGAGAGGTAGGTGGCGGCGTAGGTCCGGTGGTCCTCGCGGGGGCCGGTGAGCATTTCGCCGCGCCAGCGGGCGGCGACCAGGTCCCACTCGAGGTGGCCGCGCTGCGGCGGGCGGCGCAGCAGGAGCCCGACGTGGAGGCCGTCATCGTGGACGGGGACCATGCCGAGGGCGCCGAGGACGACGGCGTCCGGCGTCGGCCAGTCGAGGTAGTCCCACTCCTCGCGCAGCTGCGCCGCGCGCTCGCGCAGGAAGCGGCGGGCGGGCTCGTCCAGCGGGGCGTGGTCCATGCCGTCGAGCAGACCTGCGAACGGGTCGTGCTCCTGGAGCCAGGGCGCCGTCGCCGGGTCGATGCGGTGGGTGAGGGCGGTCACCCACGCGGACAGGGACGTGTCGGTGGTCGGTGAGCCGCACTGGTGCCAGAAACTGACGGCCTGACCGTCGGCGGCTGCGCGGATGTCGGTGAAGTACGGGGCGGTGGCGGCAACTTGGTGCTCCCGCAGGAGCTGTGCGCCCTTGATCAGGGCCAAGGCCTCGTCCGCGTTCGGGTGGACGATGGCGAGTGCGCGCGGGCGTGAACGCAGGCTGAGCGACCACAGGTGGTTGGGGCTGTCGCTGACCAGCTGGGCTCGCCAGGTGCCGTTGCCGGTGGCCTCGCATGCCTGCGTCAGGGCGTCGAAGGAGGCTGCGATGTCCGGCCGGCGGGTCGCGGTGGTGGTTTTGAGCAGTGGTGTGGCGCGCGTTCCGGCGCTCATGGTGCGGTCCTCGGTGAGAGGTGGGCGGATGGAAAGAGGGAGGTCCTGGGACGGCTTGGCGTGAACCCGGGGCGGGCACGGCGGGTGTGTGCCCTGCCCGAGGTGCGACGACTCGATGGACGGGGTGGGCTCGAGGGCGCACTCGAACCACACGACCTTCGTCCGGCTCTCGTGGTCCACCTCCACTCCCCATGAGTCGGACAAAGCGTTGACCAGGACCATCCCCTGGCCGTTGGTCAGTTCCTCGCCGAACTGGTCACGGGTCACCGGCTCTTCGGTGCTGGAGTCGGTGACTTCCAAGCGGATCACGGTGCCGGTCCAGCTTGCGGTGACCTGCACCGGCTTCCCGGTGTGGATGACGGCGTTGTTGATGAGCTCGGCGGCCAGGAGCTCGATGTCGCCGATCCGCGGATCACTGAGCATGGGCAATCCCCAGCGTCGGATGCCGCCGAGGAGGCTGCGCCTTGTGTTGGCAGCGTCCTCCATGGTGGGGGCAGTGTGCAGGACCAGCCGGAGGGGCTGGCGTGCGGCTTGCAGAGCGTTTGGTCGGCCGGGACGCAGGGATTCAGGCATGGGTGGACCCCCAAAGCATGAAGACGATCACCAGGCGTGTTGGCATGGCAACCCTCGGTGAGTGCGCGACATACGTTCCCGCAGACTGTCCAGAAATGCAACTACGCCAGAATCGCGAATTCGCGGAAAATGGGAACTGGCGTTCCCATGGGGTGAGCAGCTAACTTGACTGACAGTCAGAAGCGCAGATAGGGGTGGCGTCATGGCACCAGCAAAAAGGTCACGCACCCGGGTGGCCGCACCAGTCGATGGCTCCGGCCCAACGTTCCTCGGCTCGCTTCTCGGTCAGATGTTCCGGCAGGTTCGGGAGCAGCACGACGCGAGCCGGGAGGATGTCGCGCAGATTCTGGATGTCTCCGTACACGCCGTCGCGCGGCTGGAGACTGCAGAGAACAAGGGCACTGTGCCGCAGGTTCACATGCTCTGCTCGCACTTCAAGGTTCCGGCGGAGACCGCCGGTCACATGGAGCGGCTGGCTCGGAAGGCGTTTCAGCGGGGTTGGTGGTCGGAGTACGATCAGCCGTTGGGTGGCGCGTACGCGAGCATTGTCGCAGTCGAGAACCTGATCGCGGTGTCAGGGGCCGGAGAGATGCGTATCTGGGAGCCAGAGATCTTCCCCGGCCTCTTCCAGGTGCCCGACTACATCCGAGCCTTGTTCCAGCAGCACGAGGACCTGGCGAAGAGCACTGGCGAACATCCTTGGCCGGCCAGCCTCTCCCTCGACGAGCAAGTTCAGAGCAGGCAGAAGCGGGCGCTGATCCTTGAGGACGACGAACCGCCTACGATCTGGGCGATCATCGGCGAGGGAGCCTTCCGCAAGAAGATCGGCGGAAGCGGCGTGATGCGCAAGCAGATCGAGCACCTGCACGCGCTCTCCCAGCGCCCCAACATCACGATCCAGGTGATGAAGGACGACGTCGGTTACCATCCCGGTGTCTCCGGGCCGTTCACGCACTACATCTTTTCCAAAGCCGCAGACCACTCGGTCGTCTACCACGAGGGCCCGAGCAGCTTCGGTGACAATCTCCCACTGATTGCCAAGCACGAAGCCGTCTTCCATCAGCTCCAGGCCAACGCCACGAGCCTGCATGACGCCCGGTCATACTTGCTGGACTCCATCTCGTAACAGGCGAGTTGGGTGTCCGTGAGGAAGGACGGCAATGCGCGATCGCACCACCAGTAACACTCCGGCCCAGGGAGCCGGCGGCTGGCACAAGTCCAGCTACAGCAACGCGCCGAACGACAACTGCGTCGAGCAGGGCCTCTCGGACGACAGCTCGACCGTCGCGATCCGGGACTCCAAGGAGAAGGGCCTCGGCGCTGTGCTCCGCGTCTCACCCGTGGCGTGGACGAGCTTCATCGCTGCCGTCAACGCCGGAGAGTTCCCGATCGCATAGCGGGTGATCACTGAGGAGGCGGGGGACCTTGGCGATGTCGACGCCAAGGTCCCCGCGCTTCCTGCATACCACCCGGCCGTGACAGCCGCGCAAACGTGGGCAAGGCGAATCCGTCAGTTCATCAGATTCGCGAACTCGCACCTGGTGGTCCAGGCGAGACCAACCCTCTCCCTGATTCGAGGGCTGACCGACGAGCCGGCGAAGGCCGATGCCGGCGGCACTTCCCGCCGATCGTGCTCGGCCTACCTACCGGAGTGCCGCACCAGCCTGATCATCGTCGGCCTGGCCCGCTGCGTCGCCATGATGATCATCTGGTACGACCTCGCCGTCGGCGACCGCGATGCCGCCAAGGCATGGCCGCTCGATCAGTCGCTCAAGTTCATCACTGCACAGAAAGGCAGGCCGAGGTGACATTCGTCCCCAACTCCACAGCCCTGACGGTCAGGTGGAGGAAGAGTCCTCACAGCGGCGGCAACGGCGATTGCGTCGAGCTTGCCGCAAGCGAAGACATTCGATACGTACGTGACTCGAAGGACCCTGTAGGTCCCGCGCTGGCCTTCAGCGTTGCGGCCCACAGTTCCTTCATTGCTGCCGCAGCAACGGGCGCGTTCGACTTCGATCTCATCTGACCCGCGCAGCACCACGGTCCGGCGAAGCGAAGGACGCCGGACCGTGGCGACCTTCACCGCGGCCTGGCCGGGCATGAGGCGGCCAGCTTCACCACGGGCCGCCCGCCGTGATCTCGCCGCGCACCGCGGGCGCGCACCCATCGTGGCCCCATGGAATGACCGGGCCGTGGACCTTATCGGGGAGCCACGAGACTCCTAGTCTGGCAGGACCGGCACACACCAGGAGAAGCGCATGCCCGCACACCTCAACGAACACGGCCGGCCCATCGGCCACCCCCTGCCCCACTGGACGGCGCGCCCCGCGCCCGCCCGGGTGACCCTGGAGGGCCGCCTCTGCCGGGTCGAGCCCCTGGACGCGGACCGCCACGCCGACGACCTGTACGCCGCCTACGCCCTCGCGGAGGACGGCGCGGACTGGACCTACCTGACGTCCGGCCCCTTCGACTCCCCGGCCGACTACCGCGCCTACGCGACGGAGGCCGTGCGGGCGGACGACCCGCTGCACTACGCCGTCGTGGACCTGAGCACCGGCAAGGCCGTGGGTACCCTCGCCCTGATGCGCCAGGACCCGGCCAACGGCGTCGTCGAGGTCGGCAGCGTGACCTTCTCGCCGCTGCTGAAGCGGACCCCGGTGTCCACCGAGGCCCAGTTCCTGTTGATGTCCTACGTCTTCGAGGAGCTCGGCTACCGCCGCTACGAGTGGAAGTGCGACAGCCTCAACGAGCCCTCGCGCGCGGCGGCCCTGCGGCTGGGTTTCACCTTCGAGGGGATCTTCCGCCAGGCGGTGGTCTACAAGGGCCGCAACCGTGACACCGCCTGGTACTCCGTCATCGACGCCGAGTGGCCGCGCGTCGGCAAGGCGCTGCGGGACTGGCTCTCGCCGGACAACTTCGACGGGGAGGGGCGGCAGAAGCGGTCCCTGTCCGCCATCCGCGCCTCCGCCGAGGAGCCGGGCCGCTGACGGACCGGCATCAACCGCCGGTAGCGTGCCCGCCCGCACATCCCGCCCGCGTACGAAGAAGGAAAGAACACCACATGACCTCGAACGCCCTGACCGTCCGCCCCCTCGCCGAGGCCGACGAAGCCCGCTGGCGCGTGCTGTTCCGCCAGTACCGCGAGTTCTACCGGCTGGAGGAGTCGGAGGAGGTGGTCTCCCGCGTCTGGGCCTGGCTGATGAATCCCGCGCACGAGTGCGACGCCCTCGTCGCGGAGGCCGACGGCGCCATCGTCGGGTTCGCCCACCACCGGCCCGTCCCCTCGCCGTACACCGGGACGACGGGCATCTTCCTCGACGACCTGTTCACCGATCCCGCGGCCCGCGGCCGGGGCGCCGGCCGGGCGCTCATCGAGCGGCTGCGGGCACTCGCCGCCGGTGAGGGACGGTCCTTCGTGCAGTGGGTCACCGCGGAGGACAACCGCCAGGCCCAGGCCCTGTACAACACCGTCGCCGAGCGCACGAGCTGGGTCACGTACGAGAGCGGCGTCCCCGACCTCACTGGTCAGCACATCTAGCCGACAGCCGTCCGGCCGGCCGGGGCGCCGGCCACCGCCAGGGCCGGTGCCCCGGCCCCGTCGGGTGGGTGCCGGTGACACCCATGACCACCGAGTACAGGCTGGTCTCCGCGGTGATGAAGAGGCGGTTGCGCTTGGCGCCGCCCCAGGAGATGTTGGAGACCGTCTCGGGGACGTCGAGGCGGCCGATCAGGGTGCCGTCGGGGTCGTAGCAGTGCACGCCGTCGGCCATCGCGGCGGCCCAGAGCCGGCCGTCGTCGTCGAAGCGGAGGTTGTCGAAGCGGGCCCTGTCGCGGGCCCCGGCCTCGGCGAAGACCCTGCCCTCGGACAGGGTGCCGTCGTCGCGCACGTCGAAGACCCGGATGAAGCCCGTTCGGGTGTCGGAGACGAACAGCTGCCGCTCGTCGGGGGAGAAGACCAGGCCGTTCGGCGCGCCGAAGCCGTCCGCGACCAGCCGCACCTCGCCCGTGGCCGGGTCGATCCGGTAGACGTTGCCGGCGCCGATCTCGCTGTCCGCGCGGTGGCCCTCGTAGTCGCTGGTGATGCCGAAGTCCGGGTCGGAGAACCAGACCGAGCCGTCGGACTTCACGGTCGCGTCGTTCGGGCTGTTGAGGCGCTTGCCCTGCCACCGGTCGGCCAGCACGGTGAGGGTGCCGTCGTGTTCGGTCCGGGTGACCCGGCGGTTCCCCTGTTCGCAGGTGACGAGCCGGCCCTCGCGGTCGAGGGTGTTGCCGTTGGTGTGCCCGGCGGAGCGGCGGAAGACGCCGACCGCGCCGGTCTCCTCGTCCCACCGCAGCATCCGGTCGTTGGGGATGTCGCTCCACACCAGCTGGCGCCAGGCGGGCACGTAGACCGGGCCCTCGGCCCAGCGGCAGCCGGTGAACAGGACCTCCAGCGCGCTGTCGCCGTTCATGCACCGTCCGGTGCGGAACCGGTCGTCGAACATCTCGTACAGCCCCGGGCGCCCGTCACTCATGGAGTCCACTCCTCACGAAGACCATCACCTGCCGAATTCTGTTCGGCCTGTGCAGCATGCTGCAAGATGACATACTGCCTTGGCCAGTCGATTTCGAACGGAGAGTTGTGGATCACACAGATCGCGCGCTGCTGGTACAGCTCCAGCAGGACGCCACCCAGCCCTACGCCGCGCTCGGCCAGGCCGTCGGCCTGTCCGCCGGCGCCGCCCACGAGCGCGTGCGCAAGCTGCGCGAGCGCGGTGTCATCCGGCGCACCTCCGTGGAGGTGGACCCGGCCGCCGTGGGCGGCGCCGTCCTGGCCTACGTGATGGTCGACTCGACGTCCTGGATGGGGGATTCGGCGCCGGACTTCGCGGCGATCCCCGAGATCCTGGAGGCGCACGTCATCGCGGGCAGCGCCTCCGTGCTGGTGAAGGTCAGGACCGCGACCACCGAGCAGTTGCAGGACGTGCTGCGCCGGATCTACGCCATCGAGGGGGTC
>NZ_JBHUAF010000151.1:0-18717 GCF_042789895.1 Kitasatospora sp. NPDC056783 | reverse complement strand
GGGTACGGGCGGTGAGCAGGGCCGGCGGCCGGGCGGTTGCGGACATGAAGAAGGGCCCGCCCCCGGGGTGCTTGAGGGGGCGGGCCCTCGACGGTTCCCGAGGCAGGCCCGGTGCGGGCCCTGGACAGAACCAATGCCACGGTCAACGACGAACGGGACCAGGCGAACCCAACAACGCCGGGCCGAACGAGAGGACAACCAGGCCGCCCTTGCTGCACAGGCTGGTGCCCGTAACCGGCCGGCCGCTGCGGCGGTTGCACTGGTCATGACGTCCTCTGCGCTGTCCGCGCCGCCGCCGCACTCCGATACCCATGCCACGACCAAGGCCTCCGACGGCGAGGAGCAGGCGCTGCGGCGGGCCGCCGACGCGGGCGAGGCGGCGGCCGGGTGGGTGCGCGGGCTGGCCAGCCGTCAGGGCGAGGAGGAGCATGCCCGGGCGTTGGAGCGGGTGGCGGAGGCGATCGTCCGGGCGAGCAGTTGTGAGATCCTCCCGGGCAGCGACGGTCTGCTGGCTGAGGAGCTGCGCTACACGCTGGCGGCGGACGTGGTGCTCGGTGCCTCGCACACCGTCGGCACCCGGCCCGAGCTCCATCCCGGTGAGCTGATGCCGCTGATCACCGTCTGCGCGCTCGCCGCCGCCTTCCCGTCCTGCGTGCTCGGCAATCTGGGGACCGAGCTCACCGCGCTTTCCGACGAGCTGGCCGCCGCCACCGAGGCCGGCCGGATCGCCACCGCCGCCGGCGCCGCCCGCGCGTGCCCCGCCCGGCGGCCCGGGACCCTCGGCTCCGACCATGCCGATCCGCTCGACCGCCTCGCCTACCGAAGCGTCTTCGACAGCGCCGCCGAGTCCTTCGAGGTCGCCCTCCACTACCAGGGCGGCCACGGCGAGAAGGCCCGCGCGCAGGCCCTGCACAATGCGCTCGCCGCTGCCGGAGGCGGCATCGCGGCCGCCGCCCTGCTGCGCGTTGCCGACGATCCCGCGCTCGGCCTCGACCCCGACCAATGGGAACACCTGCACCTCATCGCTGCCGAACTCAACCTGCGCGTCGTGGAAGACCTGGGAGGCGCGAACGGCGACGGCACCACCGACCCCACGCAGCCGTGACCGGCGTGACGACACTTCCGATCGCGCGGGTGCTCGCCGACACCGTCCGCTCCTCCCGCACCCCGCCGCCCGCTCGCGCTACGCGTTGCGCAGCGCGGCCGTGATGCCCAGCAGTGAGGTGGCGCGTGGCGCAGCGTCGACCACCGCTCGGGCCCTGTCGGTGTCGGCCTTCTCGGCCAGCACGTAGACGGGGCCGCTCTGGCCGGGCTCCGACTGGACCTGGTCCTGAACGGCCAGGACGAGGGCGCGGCTCGCGGCGTCGTCCTCGGCCGTGATGACGATCTGCCAGGGGCGGCCGAGGTGGTCGTAGGCGGTGCGCCGGGCAGGGCCGTACGGGGCGGGCCCCGCCGCGGGCTCGGGGAGCCGGTGATGGAGGCGGTGCAGTGCCTTGGCGTCCGGGAAGAGGAGCGGCGGGGCCAAGGCGGTGCGCAGCTCTCCGTCCAGCCAGGCGTCGTAGAGCGGGTCCGTGGCGGCGTGGACCTCGCGCCAGGCGGTGAACGTCGGCTCCTGGGCGAGCTCTTCGTAGAGGGCGTGGGCCCGGTCGGCGAGCTGGGTCAGTTCGACGGCGAGGTAGCGCTCCCCGGAGAGGCCGACGTCCTGGGCTCCGCCGTTGCGGCTGTGGCCAGCGGCGTGGCGGCCCGCCTGCTCCAGCGCGGCCTTGGCCTGGTCGAGGTCGGCGAGCGCGCCCGGGCGGCCGTGGCCGGTGCGGGCGAGCAGCTCGGCGTCGTCGGCCAGGTTCCGGGCCCGGACGCGGGCCCTGGCCGCGTCCAGTGCGCGGTGCAGCCGTGCGGCGCGCTCTCGGCAGATCGCCTCCTCGGCGCGCAGGCAGCACACGATGTGGGCCCAGGTCAGCCGGCTCGCCCGCGGCTCGGCCTGCTCGGTCTGCTTGCTCTTCACGGCGCGGCTGCCGGTGGGGCGGGCGGTGCGGTTGTCGATGGCCCGGGCGAGGATGCCGGCGGCCTGGGCCGCTCCGGCGCCGACCGGCAGGACCAGGTGGATCAGGTCGCGGTCGCGCTCGACGTGCCACCGCTCGTAGGTCTCCTGAAACCGGGCTTCGGGCTGCCGGGCGTCGTGCAGGAAGTCCTGGATCTCGTAGAGATGGAGCAGGGCCTCCTCCAGGCGCGGGCCGTCCGGCTCCGAGCGCTCCAGCCGGCCGTCGGCCGGGGCGAGTTGTGCGGGCAGCCGCCGGTGGAGATGGGTGTCCGAGACCCGGTAGGGCGCCAGGTCCGGAACGCTCATGCTCTCCAGGAGCCGGTTGCCGACGCGGGCTTCGCGGCGCAGCCGCACGACCAGGCGGTGGTCGGTGCGCGCGATGATGCGCTGCAGGTCGGCGAACGACGGCTCCCTGCTGCCGTTCTCGTACTTGCTGAGCGCCGCCTGTCCCAGTCCCACGTCCTCGGCCAGCGTGCTCTGGGACAGGTTCTCGCTACGCAGGCGGGCCCGGCCGAGGAGCCAGGACGCGCGGATCGCCGCGAACGGGTTCGGGTAGTGCGCCATTCAAGACCCCCATCAGCACGTATTCCAAAATGGACTACGAATATGACAGTTTCTGCTGCCGGTTGGCAAGCCCTTCTCCCCGCACGCACCGAAGCAATCCGCTGCCACCGTCCCGAGGTCGAGCCGCGCCCACGCCACCCTGCTCCGCGGGCAGTTGAGGCAGGATGCTGTCCATGAGCCACATACCTGTCAGCGGGCGCGTACTGCTCGGCCGGCCGACGAGCGGGAAGCAGCCGCTGCCGGCCGACGCCCCGGTCGGCGAGTTCGTCGCCCAGCTGCGCCGTGCCGTGCACACGATCGAATGCCGGGAAGCCGGGCCGGAGGCCGCCCGACAGCGCTTCGGTCTCTTCGCGGATCGCACCCAGGGCCGGCAGGTCCTGTTCGCCGACCCGGACCGGCTCCTCGCCGAGCACCCCGGCGAGGAGGAACTGCGGGACATGGTCCAGGCCGTGCGCGAGCGCGGCCCCGCCGTCGGCGTCGTCCTCATCCCGCCGTCGCGGTGACCCCAACGGACAGCTCGTCACCACACGGCACAGTTGATAGCCCACACCTTCCCTCCGCACCCGCCGACTCCGTCGGCGAATTCGCGACCGAAAGCCGACTCCGACGGTCCCGCTGCCGCCCAGGAGGAACCGGCGCAGTGCCGGCGCTACCACCGGTAGTCTTGCGTCAAAGCACGGCAGTCCGCACCCGCACCGAACCCGACCTGGTGGAGGACACGCATGCCCCGCCCAGCGAAACTCGGCATTGCGACAGCGACGATGTCGACCGGCGAAAAGCGCTACTACTTCATCCATGAAACGGTCGGCGACGATGGCCAGATGGCGGTCAGCTACGCCGATGCCTGGAGCCACCGGCCGAACCTCCCGCCGATGCGTATGCCGCCGGACTACTTCAGCGAGATCACCCTCTACCCGTGACCCGAAGCGAGAGACAGCGGAACGCCACCCCTCCCTCCCAGGGGCTTCCGTACGGTCGACACTACCGCCGATGCCTCCGAGATTGACCGACCGCCGCACGACGCCCGCCGTCGACCGGCCAGGAGGGCGGCTTGTCAGTGCGTGCTGAAACCCTGCCCCCGTGTTGATCCCCCTCGCCACCGCCCGCGCAACAGCCGCATCCGTGCTCACCGCGCCCCCACTGCGCTTCGCCGCCAACGGCCTCCACTCCAACTTCGTCCAGGACACCGGCCACATGTACCTGGGTGCCGCCGCGCTGCCCGGCGTCAAGCACAGCGGGGTGTGGCACGTCGACCGGGCCCAGCTCGACGCGGCCCTGCGGGACCTCGCGGCGGTGGCCGCGGATCCCGGACGGCTCGTTCCGCTGGGGCTGCCGTGGACCGGACTGAACCGGGGCTGCCGGTTCGACTCCGACTGGCGCCTGGCCGTACAGGGCGAAATCGTCGACCGGGCCGCTCGGGCCCGCCGCCGCGCGCCGGTGGCCGAACTCCTCGACGCCGGACTCGCCCCCGCGGCGCAGCGCCTAACGGTGAAGGAGCTCAAGCAGCTCCTGCTCGGGGCGGTGCGGGAACCCGACGAGCGTGACCCGCTGGTGGTGGCGGGCGTCGTCGTGATGGACGTGGTCCGTCGGCGCGGCGGCGTGTGGAGCATCCCCGCGAGGTGGGCGGAGGTCCTGGACCGGTGGCGCGCCGAGCACCTGGCGCTGCTCGCGCGGGCCCGGCGATGCGCCGGGTGCGGCACGGTGGCGAACCGGGACCAGGAGTGGGAGTGGCGATCGTCCGGCGCGGACGGCTGGATCACCCAGTGCCCCGCCTGCGCGGGCGGTGAGCACCCCGTGTACGGCGGTTCGATGCGGGGCGTGCGGTACACCAGCGAGCGGCGGCGGGCGACCCGTGCCGACCGCTATCTCTGCGCGGTGTGCGGCCTGCGGCAGGCCGCCGTCTGGGACCACTGCCACGAGCCCTCCCACCAGCTTGTTCGCGGGCCGGCCTGCGCGAGCTGCAACCAGGCCGAACGCTCCCAGCACGGCCTCTGGCGGACCTTCTGGAACCACGGCCCGGCCGTACAGCACCTGCTGGAGTGCAACGGCTGCCGCACCTCCACCACCCTGCCGCTGCGGCACCTGTCCGCGCTGGCCGGCGCCCGGCTCCGCGTCACCGCGCGGCACGACCGGTGCACCGCCGAACCCTCGGCCGTACTTGAGCAGCTCCCCGACGGGGGCTTCCTGGCCCGGTTGGAGTGCGCTGCCCACCCCGGCCGGGAGGTGCGGTGGGAGGAAGCCGTCAGCGGCGAGAAGATCACGGAATGGGTCGCGGACCTGGTGGCCGAGCACTCCTGACTACCGTGTCCAGCAGTCACCCGAGCCCGGCACCGGCCGGCGCACACTGGAGCTCCATGCGGTCCCGGCGCTGTGGCTGCTCTACCCGCCCGCCCTCGCTGCGGCCTACGGACGCCGCTACGCCGAGATCTACCCCGGCGCATGGGAGCGCGGCGGCGTCACGGCGGCCTGACGGAGTCAGGCACCACAGGCGCCAGCCGTCCCGCAAGGTCAGCTCCTTGCGGACCTTCCCCGCCTCCTCCAGGTCCCCCAGGGCGTCGCGCACCGAGCGGTCAACCCGCTGGTTCGGCACCGAGGCCGACGCCGTAGGCGCCGGGCACACCATCTGGGAGATCGCGGACCACGAGGTGACCGAGGTCCGACGGCTATCCACGATCAGTACGGAGGACGAAGGGCCCAAGACCACGCAGTCCGGTGACCCGGGCTACCGGACGCCTCCCCTTCCCCCCGGAAGTACTGGCCCGGCTCGACAACGCCGTTGACAGCATCGGGAGCTGACCCGTCGCCCTACCGCCCGCCGCGCGATCCAGACCGCTCGGGTCCGACCCAGGTAGCAGTACAGGGCGGCCGGTTCAGTCAGTCGCGGTGTCGGGCAGGACGGCGGCGCTGAACAGCCGACCGCCCAGGCCGAGCGGTCGACGGCTTTCGTGAACCGGCGCAGGACGCGGAAGGACGGGTGTCGCCTCCTGGAATGGGGAGCGGTCCACCGGCGCGAGGCGACGGTCCCAGCCTTCGTCCGCCGCCGGTACGCCTGCGGCGCACTCGGAAAAGGGCTGCCGCAGCGGGCGAGGTTCAGTCATGATCACCAGTCTGCCAGCCATTGCTGATCCTGATGTGCCCGATCGGCGGCAGTGCCTCCAGGGCGGCGCGGGCTACGCGCCTCACCCCACACTCCACCGGACCTGGGTCAGCACGTACTCCATCGCCACGATGCCTACGAGGTACACGACGCCGTTGACCGGCCCGAGCCACCACGGGGCCGCTCCCGTCGTGACCTTGAAGGCGGCGTAGAGGTAGGGGAGGATCCACCCCATGGCGAAAACCACACCGCCGATGATGGCCTGCTCGATCGGGCGGATCATGAAGAGCAGCGGTTCGTGTCCGCCCTTGGACCGCGCCGCTCCTGCGCGGATGAGGAACATCGCGACGACCAACCCGAGAGTGATGCCAAGACTGGGCAGGACCACGTGATCTCCTTCAGGAGCCGGGAGCTCGCTGGCTGCGCCTGCCCACCGGCCTAAGTGGTATCGAGAGTCTATCGGGCGGGCCGCCCTGGCCCGCAGCCGAACTGGGACAGCGAGAGACGCCGGTCAACGTACGGGTCGAGAACGTGCAGCACTGGTCCATGTTGACAGGTGAAGGGCTTTCCCGGGCTACGGGCTCCAGGAGCCGCCGCTCGGGCCGCAGGGTCTCACCCGCGCTGGCAACCCCGGGCAGTTCCTCGGCGCGCCCGGTACGCGCGCCGGTGGTTGCCCGCGGCACGGGGGCGCAGGTCGGTGCTGCACCCGGCGCAGGCCAGCCCCATCACGGCGGCCTGCCAGGCGTGCCAGGTCGGCCAGTCGGCCGCGAGCCCGAGCACCGCTCCGGCCGGAACCTCCGCGCCTGCCGCGTCCAGGCTCCACACCGCCAGGTCGAACTCGGAGTCCACCAGCGGGCCCAGGGCGGCCCGACGCACGGCCAGTGGGGCCTGGCGCCGGAGCGTCTCCAGCGCCGGTCCCTGGCGGACACGGACGTCGGCGCCGGGGCGGGATCGCCGGTGCGGCCACCTCGGCGGCCACACCGCCTGCATGAGGTGGTGCGGCACGCCCAGCACCGCGAGGTCGGCGGTGAGCACCTCCACGACGTTCGGTTTGGCGGCGGTGTCGCACCAGATCACCAGGCCGCCGCCCAGCACCACTGCCTGAGCCCGCGCCGCCTCGACCAGCCGCCGCCCGGGCAGCACTCGGATCAGCGGCGCGCGAGGGCCCCGCCCCGGTGCCACCGCCGGTCCGGACGCCGTCCCGGTCGCCCAACCCCGTCTCCCTCCCTGGTCGAACCGACGACCCCGGCAGCGGGCCGGCGGCCGGACCCACCGTGCCGGAGCGAGCCTGCCCCCTTTGGGCAAGCCGCTGGTCCCGACCGCCCGAAACGGCGCTCGAACGGGGCCCGCTCGGCGAATCGCCTCCGCCCGCGGCGCGGATTCGGCATGATCGGAGTACGTACGGTCTACAGGCACGATCCAAGTGGAGGGAGCGTGGATGGCCGGGCACGGCTACCGGATGGTCGAGGCCCGCACCCGGCACGGGAAGCGGGTGCTCGCCCGCGAGATCGACCAACTCTCGCCGGACTCCAAGCCGCTGACGTGCCGCTACTGCGACGTCCGGGTGGAGGGCGTCGGCGAGCACTTTCGGGGCAAGGACGGGCCGAGGCCGACCGCCGTCGCCTCGCACTTCCGCCTCGACGATGGCCGGCAGCACGCCGCCGAGTGCGCCTACAACGCCGACGAGGTCCTCCGCGCCATCGCCCGCGCTTCCCAGGGGCTGGCCCAGGTCGACGACGCAGGCCGGCTGCGCCTGGTCCTGCCTTCCGACCCGAGCGACGCCGCTCCCGCTCGGCCGCAGCCCGGCGCCGGAGAACCCGGCGGCGGGCGGGGTGGGTCGCTGGTCTTCACCACCGTCCGCCCGGCGGTCCCGCCCGCGCTGAACTCCGCCGCCAAGATCGCCCACTTCCTGTCCCTGCACGGTTTCGACCCGAAAGCCGCGAACCGCTTCCGCGTCCTGTACGGGGACGCGACGCGTCCGATCCCCTGGTCCCGGTTCTGCTACCCCGCCCAGGCGTCCGCCGGCCTGCACCAACTGCTTGCCGGCGGCCTGACGCCCCGCCACCCGGTAGCCGTCCACGGCACCGTGCAACGTGTCTCGGACACCACCCGCCCCACCGCCTACGCCACGCTCGTCCCCGCAGCGCCCCGGCCCGGCGGGCGACCGTTCGCCGTCCGGCTGCGCACCGACCGGCCCGCGCTGCTGAGCACTCTCCGGCCCGGGAGCTGGGTTCTGGCGGTTGGCACCTGGTCGCTGTGGCCGCAGGCGGACGAGATGCGGTTGTGGCTGAGCGCCCACTGGCAGCTCGCCCATTGGGATACCGACCCCGACACCGGGGAGCCCACCGTCATCGCCTGCCCGCCACCCCTGCCGCCCGAACCCCCGCGCCCGCGCCCCCGCGCCCTGTCGCGAGCCCGGTACGACGCCCGCGAACGGCACCGACCCCGCTGGCCCGGCCATCCGCCGTCACGCCGTCGGCTGCGGTCCCGAACGACGGCGACTACCTGCTCGCACCACCCCTACCGCCCGCCGCCCCTGCCGACGGTCCAGTGAGCGCCCCGCCGCCGCCCTCCTACGCCCCCACCGTGCACCTGACCGACGACAGCTGATGGGCATTCGCAGGCTCCGACGCGGCGCAGCGGTCGCCGGTACCCTTACCGCGGAGCACAGCAGGCCCTACCCGCACCGAACTCGACCCGATGGGGGAACCCATGCCCGGACCGCAGAAGATCGGGACTGCGGCGGCGACGCTGTCGACCGGCGAGAAGGCCTACTTCTTTGTCTACGACGTGGATGTCGAGGATGGTCTGATGGGGGTCAAGTACGCCGACGCCTGGCAGCACAGTCCGCACCTTCCGCCGATGCGCGTCCGCCCGAACTGCTTCAGCAAGATCACGCTCTACCCCACGGCGAAGGGCTGAGCCGGAACACGGCGAGCCCCCGGTCACGGGGCTCGGAGCGGGGATGGGGCAGGTACCTCGCGGGTCACGTTCCGGGGCGGCGGGTCAGGGATCGAGGAGGACCCAACCGCGCAGTGGGTACTCGGCCTGTCCGTTGGCGGCGAGGTGGTCGGGTGTCCGCGCGACGGCAGGTCGCCGACGGCCGCTCGTAAGGGGCGGGTGATCTCAACGTGTCGCACGCGCTGCCTGGCCCGCCCGGCCCGCTGGAACAGCGGATGGTGGGGACCGTTGGCCCCTGCGAGGCGCGAGGCCGTCGAAGCACCGAGGTACGGCTCCCGGAGGCCGGTCGGGCGGGCTTCCAGCGGGGCTGGCGACGGACGGGCCGGACAGCGGCGGCGAGATGGCAGAGGTCGGCCGCAAGGCGCCGGCAGGCGGTGGCGTGGGAGGGCACCTGCCGGTGATGGCCCGGATGTGCGTCTCGGGACCGGCAGGTGCCACGAGCAGCCTACCTAGCCTGGTCTGGCCGACAACGCACCGGGAGGCGGCAACCGGCTGACGCGGACGGCCAGGGGCGGGCCGAGGCCGGACGGCTCAGCGACCAGAGCCGGGCGGCCTGACAAGGGCGGCAGCGGCGCCCGCCCCGGGACCGGCGGCGCAGCAGCAGAGCCGACTACGGACGGACCGGCTGACGCGGGCGGCCGGGGGCGGGCCGAGGCCAGCGGGGTCGCAGCAAGGCGCGAGCGTCAACCCGGACACGGGCGGGCGGCCGAGGCGGGCGGAGGCGAGGTGCACGCTGTTGAGGTCGGTGACGGTGACGGTGTGGTTCATGTTGGCTTTCTCCATCGAGGGGTCAGTAGGAAATGTCGATCGCCTTAATTCCGGTGAATTCCACTACGAGGAGGTTCGCGGCGCGTGATCCGCTGTTCTGGAAGTACACCTCCTGGAATCCTTTGGCCATGATCTCGCGCATCTTTTGGTCGCTCTCGCCCTTGTCCTGGGCGGCGAAGAGGCGCTCGGCCCACTGCGGGGGGAGGTGGACGGTCAGGTGCCGCAGCCGGGCCTCGTCGGTGGTGCCGACCGGGGCGGTGTAGCCGAAGTACGCCCACACCTCCACCGTGATGCCGCCGGTGGCGGCGGCCTTCTTGCGGGCCTGACGGCGGATGCCGGGCTGCCACACCTTCTTCAGCTCGCGCAGCAGGGCCTCGCGCAGCGCGGCGCGCGGGTGCTTGCGCTGGCCCTTGAGGTAGCGGCGCACGGTGTTCGGGTCGATGCCCAGCCGGTCCGCGACGGCCTTCTTGTCGCCCTTGGCGGCCTTGACGAGGGCCCGCATCTGGGCCTGCGCGGACTTCGGCAGGGCCTGGGTGAAGTGCTCGGGCGCGGCCCGGTCGATGGCATCGGTGATCTTCTCCACGGCCCCTCCTACTTCCCGTCGACGTCGCTGGAGTCGTAGCCCTTGATGTGGCGGGCCGGGTTGATGGGCTGGTCGCGCTCGAGCCAGTCGACGACGGTCAGCATCTGCTGCACACCCTCGACCTTCGACAGGCCCGGGGTGGCGCCGAGGCGGAACGTACCGGGCAGCACCTTGCCGGAGCCAGTGAGCGGCAGGAAGTCCAGCGGGCTGCTGCCGGGAGACGCGTACACGACGCAGTCGTTGTTCACGCCGAGCGGGTACCGGCCGTTCGCCTTCGCCAGGTTGGCCATCTTGCGGTGCATGTTCACCCGGGCCTTGGCGATGACCGCGGCCCGGATGTCCGGGCGCCAGGTCGGCCGCTCCAGCGCCGACCACGGCTCCCCTGGCTTGTAGGTGAGGCCCTGGGGGCGCTCGCGCAGCTTGCCGATCCCGAACTTCACCGTCGACTTCACCGCGGAGAGCACCGTGGCGATCTGGTGGTGCCGCCACACGGCTGAGGAGAGCTGGTCGTCGCCCAGCTCCGCCAGGTGCCCCAGACCCTCGGCGGCCAGCGCGGCGCGCAGCGCGCCGAGATCGCTACCCGCACCCTTGAGGAGGCGGTGGGCGGTCATCGCGGCCAGGAAGGCGCGCTCGTCGGCCTCCTTGTCCACCGGGATGCCGGCCTCGGCCATCGTGGTGACGTAGGCCTCGCGCAGGCGGTCGTGCCACGGGTCCAAGTAGGCGCCGGCCTTCTCGCGCAGGTAGGCCTCGATCGGAGCGACATCATGGCCGAGCTCGATGGCGTACGCGACCGTGGCGGTGGTGTACCAGGCCGGACCCTCGGGGGGCTTGCCGGTCGGGGTGAACGGGGAGGGCAGGCGCGGGTCGGTCGGGATGTGGGAGAGGTCGACGAACCAGGAGCCGGGCGTCTTCTTGTCGAACACCGGGTTGGTCACGTGGACCGGGCCAGACAGGCCGACGCTCAGGCGGGCGGCGGCGGCGAGGTAGGCGGTGTTGATGTCGATGCCCACCGCGAACGGCTCCACCATCTCCGCCTCGGAGAGCGTCTCCACCGGCCGGATCCACTGGTACGACTCCTCGTCCAGGAACCCGCCCTCCCAGCCCTGCGCGGCCGGGTGCTCCGTCAGCACCTCCGGCGGCGCCGCCTCGTAGACCTCGGTCAGCGCGCCCGGGTTCGGCGCGGACACCCACCCGCCCGTCGCCTCGTCGCGCACCGCCCGCGTGGGCGGGCGCAGCGCGGTCATCAGCTCCAGGCCGCAGGTCGCGGTGGAGCCGCGCGGGGTGATGACCCGCTGGGCGTAGACGCCGAGGACGCGGGCCAGGTCCGGGGCCGGGAGCTGGTCGGCGTTGCCCCAGGCCCGGGTGTCCAGGGCCCGCCACGGCAGGACGGCGAGCTGCACGCACTGCCGGCGGCCGTCCTTGACGGGCTTGTAGATCCGCGCCCACGGGCCGAAGCCGCGGCGGGTGAGCTGCCACTTCGAGCGGGCCAGCGCCTTGACCACCTTGTGGTCCTCCGGCAGCCGCTGCGAGCGGCGGGTCGCCGGGTCGTCGTCCAGCGTGGCCGGCAACCCGAACCTCTCGGCCGCTTCGGCGGTCAGCACGACCAGCGGGTCGCCGTCCCGGCCGTTGCGGTGCAACCGGGCGGTGCCCAGCCCGGACTCGGTCAGCGTCCAGGTGACCAGTTGCGCCAGGGTGGTTGCCGGGCACTCCAGCAGCAGGCCGCCGACCCCGTAGGCGGTGCCGTCACCGTCCAGCACCACCAGCGGCCCGTTCGGGAACTGGCCGTCGAAGTACGGCGCCGGACGCGCGGCACGACGCAGCGCAGGTCCGCCCGGACGCGCCGCAGCGGGCCGGGCCGCCGGGACGGAGGGCGCCTGCGGGGCGGCCTCGGCGGACTCCTCCACCGCGTCGGCAGCCGGCTCCGGCGCGCTCACCACCGGCGCCGGGGCGAACGCGGCCGGCACCTGGTCGACCGTCGAGGCGGCCGGGGCGCTCTCCGGGGCCGGATACTTCACCGCCCAGCCCTCCAGCAACCTGACGTACGCCTCCAGGCGCGGCGACCGGGGCGCCGAACGGCCGTTCTCGTAGTTCTTCACCGTCTGCACCGTCGACTGCAGCGCCTTCGCCAGCTGCGCCTGGGTCACCCCGGCCGCCTCCCGAAGGCGCGCCCGATCGGCCGGCTCCGGCAGCTGCGGCCCGGGTTCCGCCCCGGCCAGCAGCGCGTCCACCGCCGCGAAGAGTTCGTCCTGCGTGGGCATGAAGCCTCACCTCCAGGATCAACCTAGCACGCCATTAGCCATTCAGGTTATCCGTTGGCTTTTACCTATGAATTTAGCCTTTGTTGAACCTTATTTTCATATAGGTTCCGCGTCGCTCCCACGCCCGGGTGATCTGTTGTCCACTGGGGCCCGGACGACCCTCGAGCCGGACGCGGGGTGAACTCCCCACGGCCACGCACGCGACCGGACCCGGGCGAGGCCCTGGGCAGGCGAGGGCGGCTCGCGAGCGAGCCCCATCACTGTTGATGCGAGGATGGGCCAGTGAAGAAATCAGGCCGGTCGTGGCAAGCGGTGGTGATGCCGTCGGCAGTCGAGGCTCTGCCCCGCGACGCGCGAGGGTTTCCGATCTCGTGGGCGACGCTGTGGGACTCCGGCCGTGAGAAGAGGACGGCCTGGCCATCCCCAGGCTCGAGCTCCGGCCGGGAGGTCGGCTGCCCATGCTGGCCCGGCCGCGGGCTGCCCGTGTTCGGTCAGCTGTGCGTCGTACGCCAGCGCACCTGCATGCGGCGACGCCGCTGCCAACTGTGCGGGCACCCCATCCCCAGCGACCGGGCCCTGTTCGTCGCCGGCCGCCCCGAAGGGCTCGCACAGCCGGTGAGCGAGCCGCCCCTGCACGCCGACTGCGCCGCTTACGCGCTGCGGGTGTGCCCGCGTCTGGTCACCGGGCACCACACCGGACAGGTCTACGTGGCCGAGAGCACCGAATACCATCTGCTGGAGGAACGCATCACCGTGCGAGCGGACGGCTCCCTGACCACCCACGTCAGCCTGCCCGGCGAACACCCCGGAACCGACTTCGCGCCCACCGCCCTTCAGCGCTACCTCGCGCTCCCGAACTCGGGCTGGACCCGGGCCGACCAGTGGCTGAACGCGCAGACCTGACACCCTGACCGGGCCGAACCGGTGCGGGTCGGCGGCGGTATGGCCGGCGAGCCGGCGCAGCGGCCAGCAGGGTGACTAGGGATCCGGGCGTTGTTCCGGGTCGGCCCGCGGCGAGACGGGGCGGGCGGTCGTCTATGACGCAGCCGGGCAACTGGCCGGGGACCGAGGGGCTGCCAGCTCGGCGGGCTGGCTGGCGGGTACGAAGAGGCCAGGGCTCGCTTGTCCCCGGCACGAGACCGGGACACGCCGGAACCGGGGCGGGGGCAGCGGAAGGGCCGACGCCGCGGGCGCCGAGAGAACCGGCGCCGGCACCGGTGGTGAAGGGGCGGCTGGCAGGGGCCTGAACGGGCGCGGGACCGAGGCACAGCCGGGCGGCAATCGGATTGTCCGAGGCGGGCGCCGGGTGGATCGAGGTCGGCTGCCGGCCGGCGGGGACCGTACGGTCGACGTCTCGCAGCACCAGGCGGTCGGCGGCCCGGACCCCGGCGGCCCTGGCGCTGTCCCGGGTCGGCAGACCGCCAGCGGGGCGACGGGACCGCCAAGAACGGGTGGACGGACGGGGGCTGCGGAGCACCGGGTGGACAGAGGCCGGCTGATGCCTGCCGGGCGGCCAGAGGCGGGGCCGCCGAGAACGGCATGGCGCTGGCCGACGGAGGGCGTGAGCGGGGCGCCCTAAGCCGGTTCGCTGACCAAGCACTGGCTTCCAGAACCTGCTGTTCACGCACAGCACCTCGCGCGCCCACCCTCCCGGCTTCACTTCAGACCCGGGTGGGGTGACCTGCGTCTTCTGGGTTCAGAGACCGGCAATCATCCGGCGGTGCCCGGGGCGGTCTCCAGCGCGAGCCGCGCCCACTGTGCGTGGACCTCGTCGAGCGCCGTCCTGCGGCTCTTGCGGCGCCGACCCAGCATCAGATCGGCTGCCGCCTCGCGCACCGCCGGCCCGTCGAGGTCCAGCACCTCGAGCAGCGATCCGAGGTCCTTCGCCATCCGGGCCGGGCTCCGACCCACTGGGTAGTCGAAGCTCTCCCCGATCAGCTCCAGCGTCGTACGCAGCGCGGATGGCGGGTTCGTCTCGTCCTCGGCCGCGGTGCGCAGTGCAGCGGTGGTGTCGCGTAGGGCTTTGAGGGCCCAGGCGGGCAGGGGGTAGAGGACGGCCTGGGCGGCGGTGTCCGGCGTGGTGTGGAGGAGGCGCGCGGCGAGGTCCTCGAGGAGGTCTGCGGCGGTTTCCAGGGTGAGAGCGGGCAGCGGGTAGTCGCGGGGGCGCAGGCTGGCGGCGCGCGCGGTGAGGCCGAGGACGTCGGCGAGGTAGGGGGCGGGTCGGATCCAGGCGGGGGTGGCGGGCAGGATCCTCGGCAGGTCCAGCACCAGCGGGCTCGTCCGCGCCGGCGCCGTGGTCGCGATGGTGCGCCGGCCGCGGCGCCAGGGCTCGCCGCCGGGCGTCCGGAAGACGCGGCCGGGCCGGGTGCGCAGGTCCTCGTGCTCGGCGCTGGCCAGGTGGCGCAGCAGGGTGTCGAGTTGTGTCTCGGTGTGCCGGCCGGGCCGGGCGGACTCGGCGACGGCCAGGGCTGCGTCGAGGTGCCCGGCGATCTCGGGAACCTCCGCGCGCCAGGCCGGGCTCGTGCTCCGCTCCTGGATGCTGGCGCGCAGCCGGTCGACCCAGGTCCACCGCGCGCCCTCCGGCCGGCAGGAGATGAGCCAGAGACGGAAGTACTCCTCGAGGATCTCGGGGGCGGGACGGTGGTCGAGCATGGTGCCGCAGGCGTAGTGCGTACGGTCGTCGGCGTCCCGGAGCCGCAGGAGGTGAAGCCCTCCGAAATCCCGGGCCAGGATCTCCCCGTGATGGCGGCAGGCGTAGATCACCCACCGAGGGCGCGGGGGCTTGTGATGGGTCTGCCGGGCTGTGGCGTGGGTGGCGGGCGCTGGACAGTGGGTGAGACGGCGGATGGTCGGCGGCACGGAGCTCCTCAGGATTCGGCGGGGTCCGTTCGACGGGATCCCGGCGACGGCGGGCGTACGGCAGGGGTACCCGGCGGGCAGTACGGCACGGCCACGCGGCCCGCCGGGCCGTCCCGACGGCGCAGCCGGGGGCTGGTGCGGCCTGGGCTGACTTCGCCGAGCCGGTACACGGTGGGCGGGGTGGCTATCGCGTCGGGGCCAGCAGCCCGGGCCGCGGCGAAGGGGCGGCCCAGGTCCGGGCCGCCCCCTTCCATCGTTGCCCGTCGCTCAGCCGAGGTCGGCGGACGCCAGGGCCACCGCGAGCACCAAATACGGGGTGGCTTGCAGGCACTGCTCAGCCATCATGCTCGGGTCGGACGTCCCGCTCGCCTCAGCCAGCGCCAGCAGCCCGGCACCGATGGCCGCGCCGAGAGCCGCGTCCAGGACCTCGTCCGCCGTGTACTCCCCGCACGATGCCAGCTCGCGCACCAGGGCGGCGGCCCGCGCCGGATCGCCGCGCCACAGCTCGGCGACCTCGTCACCGACGCCCGCAAGATCGATGACCGCAGCCTGCTCTGCGGTCGGCAGCGGCACCGGCCAGGCGACTCCGGGCTCCTCCACGATCTCCTGTGCCCGCGCCAGCGCCACCCGCGCCGCGCTCGTCCGCCGGGCCTGCTCCCGCTCCCGCTCGACAGCAGCCGGCCACCGGGCCTCGTCCTCAACCTGGGCCGCCTCCAACAACGGGCCGGCCGTACCACTGAGGTAGACCAGCGGCAGGGGATCCACCACGACCGCTTCCTGCCCGGGCGGGGCGTCCGCGACAGGCTGGTACAGCGCCTGCGCCGCCGAAGCGCAGGCACAGACCGCCGTGGTCAGGGCGGCGATCAACCGGGCGTGGCGACGTCGGCGGGCGGGCAGGTCCAGGCGGGCGGGGATCGCGGTCACCCCCGCACTATGCCGCGCCCTGCCCGTCGACGCCGCCCGTTCCTGAGAACACCGATCTGGCCGACCACAAACCGCCCATCGGCCGGTCAAATAGCTTAGAAATCTGACCACTTACCGCGCAAAAGCCGCTCGCAAGCGGTCAGCTCTGCTGATAGGACGCTTGGGCAACTCCGTCAGGCGGCCGGGTAAGCGGGCGCTGGACGAAGCGCGGCGCCGGCGGCGCGCGCGGCACCGCCAGGTCGAGGCCGGGCTCCTCGCGCCGGACAGGCAACCCGCTGGCTTCCGCACCTCATTCAGTGGCCGGGAGATACTCCGTGGCCGCGTACCGCAGGAACTCCGGGTGCGTGAAGAGCTCGCGAGCCCTCTCGTCCGTCAGCGACCCGCCAGCGGATCTCTCGCTCGTCCACACCCCAGAGGGTTCACGCGTCCACACGATCTCACCGCGTACCACCCTGTCACCGGGCGCGAACCTCTCGGGGACGTCCGGGAACGGAAGCGCCGGGAGCTGCGCGGGGTCGAGGGTGCGCATCGGGTCAACCTCGTACTGCTCAAGGCCGCTGACGAGGCGTGACATCGGGAACAGGTAGTAGCGCTCCTGCTTGACCGGCACCTCCCGTGGGGGATCCAGGTAGCGCAGTCCGAGCCGGTAGTCGTCGCGCCGCACGTTCTCGCACTCGATCACCACAGCGGTGCCGCGGACTTCCGGATAGACCACAACATCTCCGACGGCCAGGTCCATGACTCGCAGCCGGTAGCCGCCACCGGCCTCCCGGAGTGGCGCACTGCGCTCGGCCGGGCTTCTGAACTCTCTGGTCACTGAGTTGTCCTTTCGTACGATGCGGGGTCCGGGCACTCGCCCGGGACCGTTCGGTCTGACCAGCGGGGCCGGAGCGGGCACGGCCGACGTGGCAACACGGCGATGGGGTGGTCCGGTCGAGCAACAATCGCCCCGTCGTGGCCCGACGGTCATGCCGTGAGCGTGAGCTTCTGCACGGCTTCGACTTCGGCGGCGAGGCTGGCGCTGGCGCGCGCAAGGTCCGCCTTGGCCTTGCGCAGAGCCTCACGAGTCCTTTTCAGCTGTGCTGCCTGACGCTTCTCCAGGTCAGTGAGCCGCCCGATCTGTGTCTGCCAGTGCGCGACCTGTCCAGCGCGGATGACCACGCGTGGCCGGTGGGGTCTGGCCGCGCGCCGGGTGTCGTCCTGCTCCGTCGTCAGCTGAACCTTGGCGAACTCCAGGAACTCGCTCCGCACGACGTACTTGGTGCGTCTTGCGGCGGGGCCCGTGAGAAGAACCAGCTCGGGGAAGTCTTTGGGATGCCGGGACCGCCAGTTCGAGACGGCGGCGCGGGTGACGCCGACGAGTGCAGCCCCCTCTGCGAGGTGGATGAGCTCGCTCTCCCGGCCCTGGTAGTCAGCTCGCAACCATTCGACGGGTTCCACAGAACTCCCTTGCAACGTTTCGAATATCAGGGCCGGATCGCCTCAGGTCCCTCTGGCCGGGGTCGAACCGGCGACGACCGGCTTATAAGACCGGCGCTCTGCCAACTGAGCTACAGAGGGGAGGCCGTGCCTCGGCCCAAAGGGGCGCGGGACGGCGGCTGCGATGCTGGGCTTCCGGTGAGCGGGAAACCCAACACAAAATAATTTACAGCTTTAATGATGAAAGCGCAAGGTTGTGCTGCTCTGGGCGACGGCCGACCGGATCGGACGCGGACGTGCGAGCGGACGAATGCGAGCTGGGACGGGCCGGCCGGGCCCTTCCAATGCGGCACCGGAACAAGCCAAGACGCGCAGGAACGGCAGCGGGCGGTCACCGTCGCCGCGCGACGGCGGGTTTGGCCAGCCGCCACCACCGCCCGGCCTGCGCCCCATGGCGGACCAAACGGCCCGCAGGCCCTTGCGTTCTTCACGCCGCTCCAGGGCCTCGTACGGCCAACCGGCTCACCCGCGCTGACCAGCATGCTGCGCGACGCGGGCGGAGCCGCGGCGTCGCGATCGGAATCGGGGCGACCGCGACGCTGCCGCGGTTCGAGGCTCGGGGGCAGATCGCCCTGATCGCGGTCTGTGCGACGGCGGCTTCCATGCCGGGCGCGGTGGTCGGCGACCTCGTCCGGGAGTTGGTCGCCCTCGCCGGAGTGATGGCGGCCAGCGTCGCCGTGGGTCTGGCTGGCGCCCCTGTGGCCCCGCCGGCATCGCCTCGCCCTCGGGGCGGGTGACCGTACCGACATGCGCGGGCGGGTGTGGAATCGGTGTCCACCTCGCCGACCTGGCAGCATATCGATCACTGATGTCGATCGGAAGAAGTACTGATGAACCGCAGTGAACTGGTGTCCGCCGTCGCCGAGCGCGCCGAGGTGACCCGCAAGGACGTCGACGCCGTGCTGGCCGCCTTCGGCGAGGTCGTCGGCGAGGTCGTCGCCAAGGGCGAGGAGAAGGTCACCATCCCCGGTTTCCTGACCTTCGAACGCACCCACCGCGCTGCCCGCACCGCCCGCAACCCGCAGACCGGCGAGCCGATCCAGATCGCGGCCGGTTACGGCGCCAAGGTCAGCGCGGGCTCGAAGCTCAAGGAAGCCGCCAAGGGCTGACCCCTGCGGTGCCCGTGGCCGACTCGGTCGGCCACCGGCCCCCCGCCGCCCCGGCGGGGCCCCGGCAGCCCGCGCCC
>NZ_JBHUAF010000150.1:0-18910 GCF_042789895.1 Kitasatospora sp. NPDC056783 | reverse complement strand
GTAGCTCGCTGGGCTCATAACCCAGAGGTCGCAGGTTCAAATCCTGTCCCCGCTACTCAGTACGAAGGGCCCGGAGGCATCAAGCCTCCGGGCCCTTCGGCGTTCCAGGGCCGGACGGGGCCGGCCGGGCGGCTCCGTGGTGCGGGGAAGGGGCCTGAACCGTGCGGTCCGGCCGGAAGCGGGCCCCGGCCCGGCGCCCCCGGATTTTCGGTGGCCGGGTCCGGGCCCCCGGCCGTACCGTCCGGGGTATGAACGCGAAGCGCCCCCTGATCGCCGTGCTCACCGGCGCGGGCATCTCGACGGACTCCGGCATTCCCGACTACCGCGGCCCGCGGGGCCTGTGGCAGCAGGACCCGTCGGCCGAGGAACTGGTCACCCTCGGGCCGTACCGGGACGATCCGCAGGTGCGCCGCCGGGCCTGGCGGATGCGGCTGGAGACGGGCGCGCTCGCCGCCGAGCCGAACGCCGGGCACCGGGCGCTGGTCGACCTGGAGCGCTCCGGTCTGCCGCTGCGGGTGCTCACCCAGAACATCGACGGGCTGCACCAGAAGTCCGGGCTGAGTGCCCGCAAGGTGCTCGAGCTGCACGGCACCGCGCGGGAGACGCAGTGCCTGCGCTGCCGGGCGGTCGGGCCGATGGCCCAGGCGCTGGCGCGGGTCGAGGCGGGGGAGCCGGACCCGGACTGCCGGGCCTGCGGGGGTGTCCTCAAGCCGCGCGTCGTGATGTTCGGCGAGAACCTGGACCCGGAGGTGCTCGGGCAGGCCGACTCGATCGCCCGGGCCTGCGACCTGTTCATCGCGGTCGGCACCAGCCTCCAGGTCTTCCCGGTGGCGGCGCTGCCGTTCAACGCGGTGCGGACCGGGGCGAAGCTGATCATCGTGAACGCCGAGCCGACGCCGTACGACGAGGCCGCGAGCGAGGTCATCCGGGAGCCGATCTCCCAGGCGCTGCCGGAGCTGGTGCGCCGACTTGTCCTGGAACGGGGCTGAGGGGCCGCCGGAACGGTCACATTCCCGGACGCACCGCGTGCGTACGATGATCTTTCCGGCTTCCCCCCTCCCGGCCTGGAGTGATCGACCGATGACGACGACGGCGAAGTTCGACCCCTGGTCGGCGGAGTTCGTGGCCCACCCGTACGACGCGTACGCCGAACTGCGCGAGCACGCGCCGGTGACGTACTTCGAGCCGACGAACCAGTGGCTCGTCTCCCGGCACGAGGACGTCAGCGCCCTGCTGCGCGACCGGCGGCTCGGCCGCACCTACACCCACCGCTTCAGCCACGAGGAGTTCGGCCGCCCCGAGCCGGACCCGGCGCACGAGCCCTTCCACACCCTGAACGACCACGGGCTGCTCGACCTGGAGGCGCCCGACCACACCCGGATCCGCCGCCTCGTCTCCAAGGCCTTCACCCCGAGGATGGTCGAGGGCCTGCGCCCCACCGTGCGGCGGCTGGCCGGCGAGCTGGTCGACGACCTGCTCGCGGCCGGCGGCGGCGACCTGATCGCCACCGTCGCCGAGCCGCTGCCGGTCGCCGTGATCGCCGAGATGCTCGGGGTGCCGGAGAGCGACCGGCACCTGCTGCGGCCGTGGTCCGCCGACATCACCGGGATGTTCGAGCTCAACCCGAGCGAGGAGGTCGCCCGCCGGGCCGTCACCGCCAGCATCGAGTTCTCCGACTACCTGCGGACCCTGATCCGCGAGCGCCGGGCGAACCCCGGGACGGACCTGATCAGCGCGCTCATCCAGGCCCAGGAGGGCTCCGACGCGCTCAGCGAGCAGGAGATGATCTCCACCTGCGTGCTGCTGCTCAACGCCGGCCACGAGGCGACCGTCAACACCACCGGCAACGGCTGGTGGGCGCTGTTCCGCAACCCCGACGAGCTCGCCCGGCTGCGCGGCTCGGTGAACGAGCTGCTGCCCACCGCCGTCGAGGAGCTGATGCGCTGGGACACCCCGCTGCAGATGTTCGAGCGCTGGGTGCTGGAGGACATCGAGGTCGGCGGCGTCACCGTCCCGCGCGGCGCCGAGATCGCCCTGCTGTTCGGCTCCGCCAACCGCGACCCCGAGCGCTTCGCCGACCCGGACCGCCTCGACCTCGGCCGCACCGACAACCCGCACATCACCTTCGGCGCCGGAATCCACTTCTGTCTCGGCGCCCCGCTCGCCAGACTGGAGCTCACCGAGTCCTACGGCACCCTGCTGCGCCGGGCCCCGGGCCTGCGGCTGGTCCGCGAGCCCGAGTGGAACCCGGGCTACGTGATCCGCGGGCTCCGGGAACTGTCGGTCGAGGTGTAGCGGAGAAGAGGGGGAACCGCCGTGGGCAAGGCGACAGGGGCACTGCTGGGGCTGGCGATCGGGGACGCGATCGGCCGGGTCACGGAGTTCAAGAGCGTCGAGCAGATCGCCGCCGACCACCCGGACTGGCGGCGGCTCCCGCTGCCGGGGAGGGCGCTGGTCACCGACGACACCCAGATGACGCTCGCCCTCGCCCGGGGCCTGCGCACCGCCCTGGCGCGCGGGCCGCTCGCCCCGCTGCGGCTGGTGCGGCCGGTCCGCGAGGAGTTCGTCGACTGGTGGCGCTCCCCGGACAACAACCGCGCCCCGGGCATGACCTGCCTGCGCGCCTGCGAGCGGCTCAGCCACGACGGAGTCCGCTGGCAGCAGGCGAGCGACGTCGGCTCCAAGGGCTGCGGCGCCAACATGCGGGTCGCCCCGATCGGGCTGGTCCGCGAGCTGGACGCCCGGCAGCTCTCCGGCGCCGCCCAGCTCCAGTCCGCGCTCACCCACGGTCACCCGACCGCCCTCGCCGCCAGCGACCTCACCGCGTACGCCGTCCGCAAGCTCGCCGAGGGCGTCCCGCCGGCCGGACTGCCCGCGGTGCTGCGGGCGTACGCGTCGGCGAGCCGCGAGCGGTACGACGGGTTCTGGCTCGGGGACCTCGCCGACCGCTGGTACGGCAGTTCCCCCCAGGCCGTCATCGCCCGGGGCTGGGACGACTGCCTGAAGGTGCTCGACCAGCTGGAGGCCGCGCTCGCCGCCCGCGACCCGGAGGCCGACCCCTGCCTGGCCACCGGCGAGGGCTGGATCGCCGAGGAGGCCTTCGGCACCGGCCTGCTCTGCTTCCTGCTGCTGCCGGACGACCCGGTGGCCGCCGTCCGCCGGGCTGCCTACTCCAGCGGCGACTCCGACTCCCTGGCCTGTCTGACCGGCGCCTTCGCGGGCGCCCACCACGGCGAGGCGGCCTGGCCGGCCGACTGGGTCGAGCGGATCGAGCACCGGGACGAACTGCTGGAGTTCGGCGCGCTCTGGGACTGACCCGGGACGCGCCGGGGCCGGGCGGAACCGGGTGGCGGGGAGGTGCGTCGAAGGGCCATGACGAACCGCAGCACCGCAACCCGTCGCACCCTCCGCCGCCCGGCCGCGCTGCTCCTCGCGGCCGCGCTGGCCGCGCCGCTGCTGGCCGGCTGCGGCAGCACCGGGCCGGCCGCGCCCGGGGAGCTCCGGGCGGATCCGCCCGCGAGCCGGCCCGCCGTCGACCCGGCCCAGGTGGCCGCCACCGCGGCCGCCACCGACGCCTTCGGCCTGGACCTGCTGCACGCCCTGACCGCCGCGCCGGACGCGGCCGACCACAACCTGGTGGTCTCCCCGTCCGGCCTGGCCACCCTGCTCGCCATGCTGCTGCCCGGCGCCCGCGGCACCACCGCCGAGGAACTGGCCAAGGCCCTGCACACCGGGCTCGACCCGCGGCAGTACGCCCTGGCCACCGGAGCGCTGAACCGGCCCGTGCCCCAGACCGACAAGGTCACCCTGCGCCGCAGCGACGACGTCTGGACCCAGCGGGGCCTGGCCGTCTCACCGGACTACCTGGCCACCCTCGCCGCCGCCTTCGACGCCGGCGTGCGCCAGCCCGACTTCGCCAAGGACCCCGACGGGGCCCGCAAGGGCGTCAACGCGGCCGTGGAGAAGGCCACCGACGGCCGGATCAAGGACCTGTTCGCCCCGGACGCGATCACCTCGGACACCCGGCTGGTGCTCACCGACGCGCTCTACCTCAAGGCCGATTGGGCCTCCGCCTTCAAGCCCGCGCAGACCGCCGACCGGCCGTTCCACAAGCCGGACGGCTCCACCCCGGCCGTCCCCACGATGGGCCAGAGCGGAAGCTTCAGGTACGCCGACGGCTCCGGCGGGATCGTCGGCGAGCCCTGGCAGGCCGTCGAGCTCCCGTACGCGGGCGGCAGGCTGGCGATGGACCTGATCGTCCCGGCGCAGGGCGGCTTCACCGCCTTCGCCAAGGGCCTGGACCAGCCCCAGCTCGACCGGATCCTCGGCGCCCTCGCCGAACGGCCGGTCGACCTCCGGCTGCCGCGCTTCCACTTCGACACGTCCGAGGAGCTCACCCCCGTGCTGCGCTCGCTCGGCGTGCGGTCGGTCTTCGACCACGCCGACCTCGGCGGCATCGCCAAGGACCCGCTCGCCGTCAGCACGGTGGTGCAGAAGGCCACCATCGAGGTCGCCGAGGAGGGCACCGTCGCGGCGGCCGGCAGCGGCCTCGGGATCGCCGCGGCGGCGGCACCCATCGCGGACGGGCCGGTCCAGCTGCACATCGACCGTCCGTTCCTGTTCCTGATCCGGGACACCCGGGGCGGCGCGCCGCTGTTCCTCGGCCAGGTCACCGACCCCGGGGCGAAGTAGCCCCGGCCGGGCCGGACGGCCCCTACCAGGCCGGGTAGCGCCCGCCGAGCCCCGGGTGGAGCGGGTCGCGGCTGCCGAACAGCACCAGCAGGTCGTCCGCGACCTGCCGCAGCTCGGCCCGGCCCTCGACCGCTCCGGCCCACTCGGCGGGCAGCGCCGTGGCGCCGTACGCGGCCCCGACCAGGTTGCCGCAGACCGCGCCGGTCGAGTCGCTGTCCCCGGAGTGGTTCACCGACAGCAGCAGCGCGGTGCGCACCGGGTCGGGGTCCAGGGTGGCCGCCAGCAGCGAGTACACCGCGATGGCCAGGCACTCCTCGGCGATCCAGCCGAGCCCGACCCGTTCCACCGTGTCCGCCATCGGCTCGGCCTCCTGGGCCAGCCGCACCGCCCGGGCCAGCGCCTGGACGGTCTCCTTGGAGCTCGGCAGTTCGCGGATCTGCTCCACCGTCTCGCCGACCGCCGCCCACGGCTCGGTGCCGCCGGCGAGCCGCTCGACCAGCGCCGCGAAGGCTCCCGCCGCGAGGTAGCCGGTCGGGTGGCCGTGGGTGAGCTGGGCGCACTGCACCGCCAGCCCGAAGGACTGCTCGACGCCCAGCCGGGCCAGCCCGAACGGCGCCGAGCGCATCACCGTGCCGCAGCCCTTGGAGCCCGGGTTGACCGGCCCGAGCTGCCCGATCACGGACGGCGACTCGAACACCGGGTGCTCGGAGACCCCGCTCAGGCAGGCGTTGCCCGGCGCCCGGCGCGCGTACAGGAACGGCCGGCTCAGTAGCCAGCCGTCGTACGGGCGGGGCTGCGGCTCGGTGTCCGGCGCGGACTGGAACTGGGTGCGCAGCCAGCGCTGGTAGGCGCCGTGGACGGCCTCCGGCACCGAGCCGCCGCCGCCCGTCCAGCCGCGGACGAAGCCGCGGATCAGGCCCTCGGCGGTGAACAGCGTCATCTGGGTGTCGTCGGTGACCTGGGCCGGCCCGGGCCCGGCCGGCAGGGTGGTCACGCCCTGCGGCCCCCAGCGGTCCTGGATCTGGTGGAGCCGCTGGAACTCCACCGGCCGGCCCAGCGCGTCGCCGATCGCGCCGCCGAGCAGCGCCCCGCGCACCCGGTCCCGGTACCCCGACTCCGCCGCCGGTTCCGTCACGTCGAATCCCCCTTGGTTCGTGGCGGACAACGTTCTATCAGGTCTCCCCGGAGGCCGGGCGACCCCGGTGGGTCCTGCCGGGACGCACGGCGTCGCGCGCCCGACGGGAACCGTGGGACACGGCCTAACGGCGGATCGCCCCGGCGCGCCCGTGCAGCGCGGCCCGGTCGGCGGCGGCGCGCCCGGCCGCCCAGCCCACGCCGTCGCTGACCCGCACCCGCTGCGAGACCAGTTTCGGGAACAGCCGGTCGATCTCCTCGTCCACCGCCTCCGAGCGGGCGGCGAGCGTCGGCAGCAGCCGCTCGTCGGGCAGCAGCTGCTCCTCGGTGCCGTCCTCGCGCAGGTGGCGTCCGGCCGCGGCGGCCTTGGTGGCCCGCTCGGTGGCGGCGGTCAGCCGCTCGCGGATCCGCGCCGCGTAGGCGACCAGGAAGGACTGCCGGAACGCCTTGCTGCGCGAGTCCTTGCGGGAGCCCGCCTTGTTGAGCGCGTGGGTGGCCTGCACCAGCAGCGAGGTGTAGAGCAGCTCGACGCCGTCCAGGTCGCCGTCGAAGCCGACCACGGTGCAGAAGCCGAACTCCTTCGCCCACACCACCCGGCACCGGTTGGCCGCCGCGACCGCGTCCAGCAGCATCGTCTTGGGGCCCTCGTACGGGTTGTCCACACCGATCCGCAGCGCCGCCGGGGTGTCCCGGTCGGTGCCGGTCGTGGCCAGCAGCGCCTCGTCGATGCTGTGCTGGGCCATCAGCTGCTGGGCCTTGGCGGTCAGCGCCTCGGCCTCCTCCGGGTACTCGGTGGACTCGGCCTTGGCCAGCAGCGCCCGGATCCGCGCCAGCATCCGGGGCTCGCCGGTCGCCGGTGCCGAGTGCCGCGCCCGCCCGGCCTGCCCGGGGGTGGGCCCCACCGGGGCGATCGGGGGCAGCCGGCCCCAGGTGCGCAGCAGCTCCAGGAGGGTGGTGGCGAGCGCGAAGCGGTCCTGTCGGTGCCGGTGGGCGAAGGCCGCCAGGTACTCCTCGTCGCCGGACCACCACACCTCGGTCTCCAGCTCGCGCAGCTGCTCGTGCCAGCGCCGGTCCAGCGCGGCCGCGGGGCGCCGGCGGCCCTCGGCGGCGATCAGGTCCACGGCGAGGGCCAGGTGGACGGGCTTCAGCTCGCGCCGCACCACCCGGACCAGGTCGGCCGGCCGCCAGCCGGCCGACCAGCAGCGGCCGACCGCGGTGTCCGCGTGGGCCAGCACCGCCCGGCTGACCGCCGGCCACTGCCCGGCCGAGGCGGCCAGCAGCGAGGCCCCGGTGTCCAGGGCGAGGTCCAGTCCGTCGTCCGGGGCCGTCAGCACCGACCGCACCGCCTGCTCCAGCAGTGGCCCGGCGTTGCCGCCCTGCTGCGCGCCCTTGCCCACGGTCTGTCCCTGCTCTCCTCGACGATCCGGCCTCCTGCCCATGATGCCGGAGCCGCGGCGCGAACCCGCCGGAGCGCGGGGTTCAGCGCTCGATGGCCTTGGCCAGGATCTCCGGCGTGCGGTCCAGCAGCCGGCCCGCCGCCGTCCGCACCCCCAGCGCGGCGACCAGGGCGCCGTACAGCGGTCCCACCAGCAGCACCGGCCATCGCGGGGCGCCCGAGAACAGCGTCCAGCCGAGGTAGCCGCCGATCGGCAGGCTCAGCACCGTGACGCCGACCATCGAGCCGAACTGGTTGAGCAGGATCAGTCCGCCCTGGCCCGGGGCGGCGTTGCGCATCGGGTTGCTGTCGGCCGGCATGGTGTACGGCGCCAGCACGCTGAACACCGAGCCGAGCGCGATCCCGCAGCCGAGCTGGGTCATCGCCAGGCCGAGCGCGGCCGGCAGCTCCTTCCACTGACCGGTGACGGCCGCCAGCACCAGCCCGAGCACCACCGTCACCGGGACGGCGTACGACAGCACCGCGTACGCCCGGCCGCGCAGCTCGGCCCGGGCGTCGGCCGGGGTGCACAGGGTGGCGGCGACCATCCAGAACGCCGATCCGTCCATGCCGAACAGGTTGAGCATCTGGAGCCCGAGGAACACCCCGGTCATCGCCAGCAGGTAGACCGTCGCCCAGCCCTGGACCATCGACAGCACGCAGATCACCAGCGTCATGCCGATGCTGGTGAACAGCGCCGCCTTCGCCCGCGGCTCGCGCCAGGCGTACCGCAGGTGGCGCTGCATGACCGTGCCGGTCCGGCCCTCGGGCAGGAAGCCCCAGCCGCGCGAGCTCCGCACCCCGCGGGCCACCTCCAGGGTGGAGGAGTCGGCGGTGACCATCAGCTCCTGGAGGCTCCGCCGCCACCAGCGCAGCAGCAGCGCCAGCAGCGCGGCGGCCGCGGCGAGCTGGAGCACCGCCAGGCCGTACCGGCCCTCGCCGGCGGTGCGCGGCGCGTCCGCCGCGCTGATCGGCGGGATCCAGCGCAGCACCGAGGCGATCGGCTTCAGCGGGCTGAGGTCGATCGGCCCGCCCTTGCGGCCGAAGACGCTCTGCGAGCCGACGTTGGCGGCCTGGACCAGCAGCGCGAAGGCCAGTCCGCCGAAGATCGCGAAGTCCTTGCCGCGTCGGCTGGAGAGCATCCGGGCGTTGCCCGCCGCGACCGCCCGGGAGAGCGTGACCAGGCAGAGCACCGCGAGCGGCACGGCGAGCACCGCGATCGCCGCCGAGGCCCCGCCGGCCGCGCCGGCCAGCACCGCGCCGGTCACCAGCACCAGGCTGATCAGCGGGCCGGGCCCGATCAGCGCGGCCAGCAGCGAGCCGCGCAGCAGCGGGCCGGGCCGCAGCGGCAGCATGGTCAGCCGGGTCGGGTCGGCGCTCTCGTCGCTGGAGAACAGGAACAGCGGAAGCGCGGCCCAGCCAAGGGTCAGGACGCCGAGCAGCATCACCCCGGCGTCCCCGGAGCCCGCGTGGCGCCCGTTCAGCGCGGCCAGGGCGACGGCCACGCCGCCCGCGAGGGCCAGGCCGAACAGGCCGCCGATCACGTAGACGGCGGTCCGGCCGGGGCTGCGCCGCAGTCCGTTGCGCAGCAGCCGCAGTTTGAGTGCCACCAGGGCGCGGACCACCGTCCGGCCGTCGGGCACCGCGTTCCGCTCGCTCACCGGGAGCCCCCGGCCTGCCCGCCGCCGAGCCAGCCGAGCGACTGCCCGTCGTCCTCGCGCACGCCGATCAGCTCCAGGAAGGCCTCGTGCAGGCTGCGCCCGCCCCGGACGGAGTCCAGCGGCCCCTGGGCTATCACCTGGCCGGCGTTCACCACGGCGACCCAGTCGCAGAGCTGTTCGACCAGTTCCATCACGTGGCTGGAGAAGACCACGGTGGATCCGGCCGCCGCGTACCGCTTGAGCACGCCGCGGATGGTCTGGGCGGAGACCGGGTCGACGCCCTCGAAGGGCTCGTCCAGGAACAGCACGGCGGGGTTGTGCAGCAGCGCCGCGGCCAGGCCGATCTTCTTGCGCATGCCGGTGGAGTAGTCGGCGACCAGCTTGTCGGCGTCCCGGCCGAGGTCCAGGACGGCGAGCAGCTCCTCGGCGCGCCGGTCCACCTCGGCGCCGGGCAGACCGCGCAGCCGCCCGGTGTACTGGAGCAGCTCGCGCCCGCTGAGCCGCTCGAACATCCGCAGGCCCTCGGGCAGGATGCCGATCCGGGCCTTGACCGAGACCGGGTCCGCCCAGACGTCGGTGCCGTGCACCAGGACGGTGCCCCGGTCGGGCCGGAGCAGGCCGGTGACCATCGACAGCGTGGTGGTCTTGCCGGCACCGTTCGGCCCGACCAGTCCGATGAACGCCCCGGCCGGCAGCTCCAGGCTCAGCCCGGCCACGGCGGCCTGGGCCCCGAAGTGCTTCCAGAGCTCTCGGATGCTGACGGCGGACGGGGCACCCGGCCCGGGGAGGTCGGCGGACGGCGGCGCTGACGCCTGCATGGCGGCCTTCTCTTCTTCTGGGGTCTTCTGGGGGTCGAACGCTGGTCGGGATTCCTGCGGGGCCCAGCCTGGCACCGCCCGAACGGGCTGTCGCCCGAGTTGAGCATCCCCTGAGTCTGTCGGCCGTACGGGTGAGGCGCGCCGCCCCGCATCCGCTCCTTCCCGGCCGCCCGGCCGGTTTGGCAACTACTCGGTACCGCCGTTCGTCCTGCACTATGAGGATCCAGTGACATGCGCGGGGGTGCCGCGCTACCGGGAGGTGGCGGATGTCCGTACAACCATGGGGTGGGCCCGGGCCCGTCGATCCGTACGGTCACCAGCCGGCTCCCGCGGCGGCGCACCAGGCGGCGATGCGGGCGGGCCACGCGGACCGGGACCGGACGGTCGACGTGCTGAAGGCGGCGTTCGCCGAGGGGAGGCTCTCCGCCCAGGAGTACGAGCAGCGCCACGAGGCGGCGGCCGCGGCACAGACCTACGGTCAGCTGGCCGTGCTGGTCGCCGACCTGCCCGCCGGGCCGATGGCGCCGCCGACCGTCGCGGCGCCCGTGCCGGCCACCTTCATGGCCGCCCCGCCGCCGGTCCGGGTCCGCCAGACCAACGTGCTCGCCGTCGTCTCCCTGGTGTGCGGCGTGATCGGCTTCTCCGCCCCCGCCGTGGTCACCGGCCACATCGCCCGCTCGGAGATCCGCCGTCGCGACATGGACGGCGACTGGGCGGCCGTCCTCGGCCTGGTCGTCGGCTACATGGGCTGCGCGTTCTGGATGCTGATGATCCTGTTCGCCTTCGCCTAGGACACGGCCCGGGCCTCGTCATGGGCCTGTGGGGCGCCGCTGCCGCCGGACGCCCTCGCCCCTGGCCGATGGGGCCTTCGGAACGTGAAGGACCTATGATGCCCGGGGCTGCCGCCATTACGCCCTGAGGCAGGACGTTCCGTCACCGGTCGACGCGGAGAGTCGGCCGGGCGACCACGAGCTGAGGACCGACCAGTGACAGTCAGTGCCCAGGAGGCCTCCAGAATCCCGCCCGGCGGAGGGCGTTCGCTGATCCGGGGGGCGACGGGCCGCTCCGGTGCCCGACTCCGGGCCTCGGCCCCGCTGCTGCTCGCGGGGGAGGCGGCGGTCTCCTTCCTGGCCGCACTGGTGCTCCCGCTGCTGGCCCACGGCTTCAAGCTGAACCCGCTGGACCGGATCGCCCAGGTGAGCGGTCTGGCCGCGGTGCAACTGCGGTTCGCGCTGCTCGGCCTCGTGCTGCTCGGCGCGGTCGTGCTCGCGATGCGCTTCCGCTCGGGCCGGCACTTCGACCTGGTGTCCCGCTTCTCCGCGGCCGCGCTGGCCGGTCTCGCCAGCGGCTTCGTGGCGGCCGGGGCGGTCATCGCCCTGCTCGGCACGCCCTGGCCGATGTTCGGCCTCAACGGCGACAGCGGACGCATCGTCGAGTGGGCGCACGCCGTGGCGAACGGCCTGCCCTCGGGCTCGCCGGTCTATCCGCCGGCGCCGCTGTACACCCTCGGTTACTACGCCGAGTGGTTCCGCGGCGGCAACACCGCGTACGCCTTCAAGGACCTCCAGATCCTCGGCGCCGCCGCGTTCGGCCCGCTGGTCTACCTCTCCTGGCGGATGCTGCTCAGCCCGGTCCGCGCGCTCGCGTTCGGCGTGCTGCCGGCCTTCGCCCTGATCGACGCCTACAAGCCGTACAGCCAGACCGTGCTGGTGGTCCTGGTGCCCGTCCTGGTGGCCCTGGTGGTGCACCTGCGCCGGAGCGGGACGGACGCCTGGCGGACGCTGCTGCTCAAGGCGGCCGGTTTCGGCGCGCTGCTCGGCCTGCTGTTCCTGACCTACTCCGGCTGGTTCCTGTGGAGCGGCCTGGGCGTGCTGGTCGCGATACTCGCGTACTTCCCCTGGAGGACCGGCCGGCTCAAGGGCCTGGCCTACCTCGGCGCCACCGGCGCCGCCTACCTGCTGGTCTGCGGCAGCTACCTGGTGACCATGCTGACGGACGGTCAGGAGACCAAGGACTCCTCGTTCCGGTTCGACAACTTCACCGACCCGGCGTACTTCCTGATGTGGCGCACGGACATGCCGGGCAAGGTGGGGGAGTGGCCGATCCCCGGCGAGTTCGGCGGCATGGGCCTGTTCGCCGTGGTGATCTTCGTCGCACTCGGCGCCGCCCTCTGGCTGGGCATCCGCAAGCCGATGATCGTCACCATTTGCTGCATGTTCGCGAGCGCCTGGGTGATGCGGATGTACATCGCCTCACACATGTACGAGACCCAGACGGTCCAGCTCTACACCCGGACCAACAACCAAATGCTGTACTGCGGCATGCTGTTGTGCGCCCTGGTCGCCCACCTGGTGTCGCTCCGGCTGGCCGGGCGCCGACGGGCGGACGCGGCCGACGGGACCCCGGAAACGGGGGCGGCCGCGGGGGGTGCCGGCCTCGGACTGCCCGGGCGACCCGCCGCAGTGGTCGGTACGTTGTTCGCTCTACTCTTCCTTTTCGGTACGGTTTCGTCCTCGATGTCGGACCGCTACATGCCGGCGCACGAGAACGACTACCGCATCCTGCCGTGGGTGTCGCACACCGTGCAGAAGCTCGACGGCCACTGCCCGAAGTTCGCGCCCGGTGGACAGTGCTCCAAGGACGGCGACCAGTCGTGGCTGAACATGGTATGGCTCAGCCCGGAGCACGAACCGGCGCCCGCCGCGAGCGCGCACTGACCCGAAGGCCCACTCCAGATGATGATCAACGCCGTCAAGAGCCTCGCCGACCGGCTCGCCTCCTCGCCGAGGCGGCTGTGGTTGGCCGCGTTCGCGATCCTGTTCACGCTGAGCGCGTCCTGGTCGTTGTCCACCCCGACCGGCGGTTCGCCGGACGAGCACGCGCACCTGATCCGGGCCGCGGCCGTCGCCCGCGGCCAGCTCAACGGTGAGGAGGTGATGGCCCCGCACGTGGTGGGCGGCATCGACGGCAAGTTCGCCGAGACCGGCGTCGAGCTCCCGCGGATCTACCAGGACCTCAAGGACGTCAACGCCTGCTACGTCTTCCGCTCCGACAACTCGGCCGCCTGCGCCCCGCAGCTGAAGGACCGGCCCGGCACGGTCGAGGTGACCACCGCGGCGGGCCGCTACCACCCGGCGTACTACTTCGCGGTCGGCTGGCCCAGCCTGCTGGTGCACGGCGAGGCGGCCTTCTACCTGATGCGCCTGATGTCGGCGCTGATCTGCTCCGCCCTGGTGGCGAGCGCGGTGGTCTCGGCGGCGGAGTGGCGGCGGCGTTCCTTCGCCCTGCTCGGCGTGGTCACCGCGACCACCCCGATGGCGCTGTTCATGTTCGGCGTGGTCAACCCGAGCGGCCCGGAGATCGCGGCGGGCATCCTGGTCTGGAGCGCCGGGCTGCCGATGCTGATGAGCCCGGACCCGCAGCTGCTGAACCGCCGGCTGGCCCGGCTCGGGGTGGGCGCGCTGGTGCTGATCAGCATCCGCCCGCTGGGCCTGATCTGGTTCGCCGGGGCCATGTTCTTCGCGCTGCTGCTGAGCAAGAAGGGCGCCCTGCGCGAGGTGGTCCGCCAGCGGGTGACCTGGGGCTGGGGCGGCCTGGCCGTGCTGGCGGGCGGCTTGGCGCTGATCTGGTCGTCGACCCACCCGGACAACTCGATCATCGACACCCCGAGCGACCTCACCCCGCTGACCGCGGCCCGGAAGACCTTCGACAACGGTCTGACCTACATGAAGCAGATGATCGGCTACTTCGGCTGGCTGGACGCCCAGCCGCCGGCCGCGACGCTGCTGGTCTGGTGCGCCGTGGTGCTGGCGCTGGCGATGATCGCGCTCTGCTACGCCCGGTTCCGGGACACCCTGGCGATCGCCGGCGTGATGGTCGGCATCGTGGTGATACCGATAGCGGCACAGGCGATGCAGGCGCGTCAGCTCGGCATGATCTGGCAGGGCCGCTACCTGCTGCCGTTCGCCGTCGGCCTGCCGATCATGTGCGCCGCGATCTGCCACGAGCGGCTGCCCTGGGGCGGCTTCGCCTGGCGCCGGCTGCTGGTGATCTCCGGCTTCGCGCTGTCCGTGGTCAACGCCGCCGGCTTCCTCTGGGCGATGCGCCGCAACACGGTCGGCATCGAGGGCCCGCTGCTGATCGCACCGGCCCACTGGTCCCCGCCCGGCAGCTGGGCGCTGTGGCTGCTGGTGTACGCCGTGGGCGCGCTCGCGCTGGGGGTGCTGGTGGCGCTGCCGGACAACCGGGAACGGCCGCTGCCGGAGCCTCCCGGGACGGTCGGGAGCGGCGCCGTGGAGGAACCGGCCCCGCTCGCCGGGGCCCGCGCGCAGGCGTAGGGTTCGCGGTGCGGGGGGTGCCCGGTTGTGGTAGGGAGGCCCGCGGCGGGCCGGTTCCCGGCCCGCCTCCCGTTCCGCTTCCGGTGCGAGCCCCGCGACCTGCGGCGTTGCATTTGTTTTGACCGCGCCCCATGCGCTAGGTACGCTCTGACCTTGTGCCTGGGGTGTCCCCGGGTCCTTGTGCGTGCATGCACACCGGTCGCCGCGCCGAGCCGGAGCGCCTCCCAGCGCGCCGCGCGTAGAGCGCCGTCGCTGAGCATCAGCCATGGGATTCCGTGTCGGAAAAAGCCCAACACACCCGACCGCGTGGGTCGACCACGGGGCCGTGTGCGAGGGAGACACCGCAGGTTAGTTCCACCAAGCCTTGGCACACAGAAAACGGAGAAACGGTGCCTACGATCCAGCAGCTGGTCCGAAAGGGCCGGCAGGACAAGGTCGAGAAGAACAAGACTCCCGCGCTGAAGGGCTCCCCGCAGCGCCGTGGGGTCTGCACGCGTGTGTACACGACCACCCCGAAGAAGCCGAACTCGGCTCTCCGCAAGGTCGCCCGTGTGCGCCTCACCAGCGGGATCGAGGTCACCGCTTACATCCCGGGCGAGGGCCACAACCTGCAGGAGCACTCCATCGTGCTGGTGCGCGGTGGTCGTGTGAAGGACCTTCCTGGTGTCCGCTACAAGATCATCCGCGGTTCGCTTGACACCCAGGGTGTCAAGAACCGCAAGCAGGCTCGCAGCCGCTACGGCGCCAAGAAGGAGAAGTAAGAATGCCTCGTAAGGGCCCCGCCCCGAAGCGCCCGGTCATCATCGACCCGGTTTACGGCTCCCCGGTCGTCACCCAGCTGGTCAACAAGATCCTGCTGCACGGCAAGCGCTCCACCGCCGAGCGGATCGTCTACGGCGCCCTCGAGGGCGTCCGTGAGAAGACCGGCTCGGACCCGGTCGTGACGCTGAAGCGCGCGCTGGAGAACGTCAAGCCGGCCCTCGAGGTCAAGTCCCGCCGTGTCGGTGGCGCGACCTACCAGGTTCCGGTCGAGGTCCGTCCGGGCCGCGCCAGCACCCTGGCGCTGCGCTGGATGGTCGGTTACTCCCGCGCCCGTCGCGAGAAGACCATGACCGAGCGCCTGATGAACGAGATCCTCGACGCCAGCAACGGCCTGGGCGCTTCCGTGAAGCGTCGCGAGGACACCCACAAGATGGCCGAGTCCAACAAGGCCTTCGCGCACTACCGCTGGTAGTCCGTACCCCGTCACTAGACAGAGAGAGAACGAGCCACCATGGCTGCAACCTCCCTTGACCTCGCCAAGGTCCGCAACATCGGGATCATGGCGCACATCGACGCGGGCAAGACCACCACCACCGAGCGGATCCTGTTCTACACCGGTGTGTCGTACAAGATCGGTGAGGTCCACGATGGCGCTGCCACCATGGACTGGATGGAGCAGGAGCAGGAGCGCGGCATCACGATCACGTCGGCCGCGACGACCTGTCACTGGACCGTCGACGATGCCGACCACACCATCAACATCATCGACACCCCGGGTCACGTCGACTTCACCGTCGAGGTGGAGCGTTCGCTGCGCGTCCTCGACGGTGCCGTGACGGTGTTCGACGGTGTCGCCGGTGTCGAGCCCCAGTCCGAGACCGTGTGGCGGCAGGCTGACCGCTACGGCGTTCCGCGCATCTGCTTCGTCAACAAGCTGGACCGCACGGGCGCGAACTTCTTCTTCTGCGTCGACACCATCGTGGAGCGCCTCGGCGCCACCCCGCTGGTGATGCAGCTGCCGATCGGTGCCGAGGCGGACTTCCAGGGCGTCGTCGACCTGGTCCGCATGAAGGCTCTGGTCTGGTCCGCCGAGGCCGCCAAGGGCGAGATGTACGACGTCGTCGACATCCCGGCCGACCTGGTGGACCAGGCGAACGAGTACCGCGAGGCGCTGATCGACACCGTCTCCAACGTGAGCGACGAGATCATGGAGCTCGCCCTCGAGGGCGAGGACATCCCGGTCGAGCTGCTCCAGACGGCGATCCGCAAGGGCACCCTGAACTCGGACTTCACTCCGATCTTCTGTGGCACCGCCTTCAAGAACAAGGGCGTTCAGCCCCTGCTCGACGCGGTCGTCAAGTACCTGCCGTCGCCGCTGGACATCGAGTCCATCGAGGGCACCAAGCCCAACGACCCGGACACCAAGATCTCGCGCAAGGCCTCGGACGAGGAGCCCCTCGCCGCCCTCGCGTTCAAGATCATGTCCGACCCGCACCTGGGCAAGCTCACCTTCGTCCGGATCTACTCCGGTCGCCTGGAGTCCGGCACCTCGGTGCTGAACGCCGTGAAGGGCAAGAAGGAGCGCATCGGCAAGATCTACCGCATGCACGCGAACAAGCGTGAGGAGATCGAGTCGGTGGGCGCCGGCGACATCGTCGCCGTCATGGGCCTGAAGCAGACCACCACCGGTGAGACGCTGGCCGACGAGAAGAACCCGGTCATCCTGGAGTCCATGGACTTCCCGGCCCCGGTCATCCGCGTCGCCATCGAGCCCAAGTCCAAGGGTGACCAGGAGAAGCTGGGTGTCGCCATCCAGCGTCTCGCCGAGGAGGACCCGTCCTTCCAGGTCAACACGGACGAGGAGACCGGCCAGACCATCATCGCGGGTATGGGCGAGCTGCACCTCGAGGTGCTGGTCGACCGTATGCGCCGTGAGTTCAAGGTCGAGGCCAACGTCGGCAAGCCGCAGGTCGCGTACCGCGAGACGATCCGTCAGGCCGTCGAGCGCATCGACTACACCCACAAGAAGCAGACCGGTGGTTCCGGTCAGTTCGCCAAGGTGCAGATCGCGATCGAGCCGCTCGAGCAGGCCGAGGGCTACGAGTTCGTCAACAAGGTCACCGGTGGCCGCGTCCCGCGCGAGTACATCCCGTCGGTCGACGCCGGTTGCCAGGAGGCCATGGAGTTCGGTGTTCTCGCCGGCTACCCGCTCCAGGGTGTCCGCGTGAGCCTGCTGGACGGCCAGTCGCACGACGTCGACTCCTCCGAGCTCGCGTTCAAGATCGCCGGTTCGATGGCCTTCAAGGAAGGCGCGAGGAAGGCCAAGCCGGTCCTCCTCGAGCCGATGATGGCCGTCGAGGTCACCACGCCCGAGGACTACATGGGCGACGTGATCGGTGACATCAACTCTCGCCGTGGCCAGATCCGGTCCATGGACGAGCGTCACGGTGCCCGCGTCGTCACGGCGCTGGTGCCCCTCTCCGAGATGTTCGGCTACGTCGGTGACCTGCGCAGCAAGACCTCTGGTCGCGCCAGCTACTCGATGCAGTTCGACTCGTACGCCGAGGTCCCCAAGGCCGTGGCTGAGGAGATCATCGCCAAGTCCAAGGGCGAGTGACATCCCGATATTCGGGATGATTGCGACCCCTTAGGCTATTAGGAGGCGACCCGGGAGAATCCGGACGGATTCTCCCGGGGCCTCCGGCCCCCTTACCCCGCGGGACGGTGCGAGGTGCTTCCGGCACCACGGACCCAGCCCGATCAAGACCAACTGACGTCAGCACGGCGTACAGGAACTGTCCTCAGGAGGACTCAGTGGCGAAGGCGAAGTTCGAGCGGACGAAGCCCCACGTCAACATCGGCACCATCGGTCACATCGACCACGGCAAGACCACGCTGACCGCGGCCATCACCAAGGTGCTGCACGACGCGTACCCGGACCTGAACCCCTTCACGCCGTTCGACCAGATCGACAAGGCCCCGGAGGAGCGTCAGCGCGGTATCACCATCTCGATCGCGCACGTCGAGTACCAGACCGAGGACCGGCACTACGCGCACGTCGACTGCCCGGGTCACGCTGACTACATCAAGAACATGATCACCGGTGCCGCCCAGATGGACGGCGCCATCCTGGTGGTCGCCGCCACCGACGGCCCGATGCCGCAGACCAAGGAGCACGTCCTCCTGGCCCGCCAGGTCGGCGTTCCGTACATCGTCGTCGCCCTGAACAAGGCCGACATGGTGGACGACGAGGAGATCCTGGAGCTCGTCGAGCTCGAGGTCCGTGAGCTGCTCTCCGAGTACGAGTTCCCGGGCGACGACCTGCCGGTCGTCCGCGTCTCCGCGCTGAAGGCCCTCGAGGGCGACGCCGAGTGGGGCCAGAAGCTCCTCGGCCTGATGAAGGCCGTCGACGAGAACATCCCCACCCCGGCTCGCGCCGTGGACCAGCCGTTCCTGATGCCGATCGAGGACGTCTTCACGATCACCGGTCGTGGCACCGTCGTCACCGGTCGCATCGAGCGCGGCATCCTGAAGGTCAACGAGACCGTCGACATCATCGGCATCAAGAACGAGAAGACCACCACCACGGTCACCGGTATCGAGATGTTCCGCAAGCTGCTCGACGAGGGCCAGGCCGGTGAGAACGTCGGTCTGCTGCTCCGTGGCATCAAGCGCGAGGACGTCGAGCGCGGCCAGGTCATCATCAAGCCGGGTTCGGTCACCCCGCACACCGACTTCGAGGCCCAGTCCTACATCCTGTCGAAGGACGAGGGTGGCCGTCACACCCCGTTCTTCAACAACTACCGCCCGCAGTTCTACTTCCGTACCACGGACGTGACCGGCGTCGTGACCCTCCCCGAGGGCACCGAGATGGTCATGCCGGGCGACAACACCGCCATGACCGTCGCGCTGATCCAGCCGATCGCCATGGAGGAGGGCCTGAAGTTCGCCATCCGTGAGGGTGGCCGCACCGTCGGCGCCGGCCAGGTCACCAAGATCATCAAGTAATTGACGATCTGACCTGCCTGCCTCGTACAGGCTGAGTCCGAAGGGCCCCGCGCACCGCACGGT
>NZ_JBHUAF010000149.1:0-18925 GCF_042789895.1 Kitasatospora sp. NPDC056783 | reverse complement strand
GAGCACCGGCGCCCGGCACGCCCGCGACCGGAGGCCCGGAGGCCCCGGAGCCGGCCGTCACTCCCCCGGTCGTGACCCTGCCGACGCTGCCCACGCTGCCCACGCCCGACGTGCCGGTCGTCCCGACGCCCACCGTGCCGACGCTGCCGACCCCGACCGTCACCAAGCCCACACCCACGCCCACGCCCACGCCGCCCGTGCTCAGCGACTACTGGGCCAACGCGATGCCCGTGGTCAAGCCCGGCAACAACCGGGTGCCGCCGCCCGAGCCGAGCATCCGGCAGAAGGGCAGCGACAAGTTCTGGCAGCGGGACGGCGGTTGGATCGGCGGCAGCTACCACTCGCACGCGATCACCGTGCACGCTCCGGCGACCACCGTGATCGACCTCAACCGCGAGTGCGCGTCCTTCGACGCGGTGGCCGGGGTGGACGACGCCACGCTCTCGCCGGGCGGAGTCGTCTTCTCCGTCCTGGGCGGCGACGGCAGCACCCTGTGGCGCTCCCGGACGCTCGCCACCGGCGACCGCGCGGTGCCGGTGCACGTGCCGCTGGCCGGGCAGAAGTCGATCAAGCTGGTGGTCACGCCGGTGAACGGGATCTGGTCGGCGCTGAACGTCGCGGACTGGGCGCAGGCCCGCTTCCGCTGCTCGTGACGGGAGCCCGCTCATGGCGGCGACCCGCTCGTGACGGCGACCCGCTCGTGGCGTGAGCCCCCTCGCGACATGGCCGCGGCCCGCTCCGGAAAGTCCTGGAGCGGGCCTCGGGCTCGCGGCGCCGTGCGGGCGCGTACGCGTGTGTCCCGCCGTCAGATGGCGCAGGAGCCGTCCGCGCAGGCCTCGCCGGCCGGGGCGACCTGGATCGGGGCGGGGCGGCGCTCACCGATCTCGGTGGCGACCTGCTCCAGCACCTTGCGGAAGGTCTCGGCGTCCTGGCCGCCCTGGACCGCCCACTTGCCCTCGAAGACGAAGGTCGGCACGGCGTTGATGCCGAGCTCCCGGCCCTCGGCCAGCTGGGCGTTGACCTCGGCGGTGCCCTCGTCCCCCGCCAGGTACTCGGCCACCCGCGCCCGGTCCAGGCCGGCCGCCACCGCGACGTCGGTCAGTGCGGCACGGTCGCCGACGTCCACGCCGTCGGTGAAGTGCGCCTTCAGCAGCGCCTCCTTCAGCCGCGCCTGGACGGCCGGGCCGTACTCGGCCTCGGCGAGGTGCAGCAGGCGGTGGCCCAGGAAGGTGTTGGCGTGCAGCGCGGCGTCGAAGTCGTACGTGATGCCCTCGGCGAGGCCCATTTCGGCGACCTGCGCGTCCATCGCCACCGACTGCGGGCCGTAGCGCTCGGCCAGCCAGGCGCGGTGCGGGCTCGCCGTCGCCGGGGCGTCCGGGACCAGCTGGTACGGGCGGTAGACGACCTCGACCCGCTCCTTGCCCGGGAACTCCGCCAGGGCCTGCTCGAAGCGGCGCTTGCCGATGTAACACCACGGACAAGCGATGTCGCTCCAGATTTCGACCTTCATGCGGGTGGCTCCAGGGGCGTTTCGTCGGATGGGTACGAGATGGGCGAACGATGAACCATCTCGGCACATTCCCGGCACCGCCCCGGACGTCCTCCGTGCCGGGTCAGGTCGCGGGCGGCGCCGGGACCACCAGCACCGGGCAGGCCGCGTGGTGGGCGACCGCCGAACTCACCGAGCCCAGCAGCAGCCGGGAGAAGCCTCCGTTGCCCCGGGTGCCGATCACCAGCGTGTGCTGCCGGGCGGCCGCCGCCAGCAGCACCTCGATCACGTTGCCCAGCACCACGTGCAGCGACAGCTCCCCCGCGTAGGGGGCGGAGCGCTGCCGCTGCACGGCGGCCACCGAGCGGCGCAGCCCGTCCGCCATGCTCTCGACGAGCGTCTCCACGCTCTCCTGCACCAGCTCCGCCATCCCCGGCGGGTAGCCGGCCGGCGCCGGACTGACCACGGCGAGCACGTACAGCGGCAGGCCGAACACCTCGGCCTCCGTCATCGCCCGGTCCAACGCCCACAGCGACCCGTCCGACCCGTCGCACGCCGCCAGCACCCCCGGCGGCCGCCCCGCCGGGGGACGCCCGAGCACCGACAGCACGACGGGCACCTCCCGCCCCGCGCTCCCACCGGCCACCGCACGTCCTCCTCGCCCCGGGTCCACACCCCCGTCATCATCACCGGCCCGCCGGCCGGCACCCGGCAACCGCGCCGCAGGGGACGGGCGGAGAAGGGGCGCCGACGCCGCGCGGGCGGGGAGAGGAACGCGGGAGCCCGCGGCACCCCGGCGAGGCGGCGGGGTCAGCGGCCCCGGGGGCGGTGCCGGGACGAGGCCGGTGCCGGGACGAGGGCCAGGGGCAGCCCGGGAGCGCGGGAGCCCGGCTCAGGACGTGAGGGCCGGTTGGCGGGGGCCGGGCAGGCCCGTCCAGCAGGCGCCGTGGCGGCGGGCGTGGACGCGGCGGAGCCAGAGTTCGGTGGAGACGAGGTCGGCGAGGCCCGCGAGGGTGGCGGCGGAGACCGGGGTGGCGGGATCGGCGGATCGGGCGAGGCCGGCCCGGACGGCGGGGAGGTCGATGAGGCCGGCTTCGGCGAGCAGCGGCGCGTCGAAGAGTTCGGCGAGGCCGTCGGCGGCCAGGCGCAGGCCGGCCCGGGTGGGGGCGGTGCGGTCGGGGCGGGGGCCGCGGCCCCAGTCGGGGGGCAGGTCGGTGCGGCCGGCGCCGGTGAGGACGGCGCGCAGCAGGGCGTGCCGGGCGCCGGGCTGGAGGCGGACGTCGTCGGGCAGCAGCCGGGCCGCGCGCACCACCTGGTTGTCGAGGAAGGGCGCGTGCAGCCGCTGGCCGGGCTGTTCGGCGGCGTGGACGAGGGTGCGGAAGGAGCGCGCCTGCCGGTAGAGGGCGTGCCGGGCCCGGTGCGCGCCGGGGTGTTCCTCGGGCGCCGGTTTGCGCGCCGCCAGGCGGAGCCGCAGGGCCACCGCGGAGAGCGCCTCGTCGGAGAGCCAGCGGGCGGCCGGGCCGGGCACGCACCAGACGAGGTCGACGGCCGAACGGGCCCCCGCCGTGCCGCCGCCGTCCGGGACGTGCCGGGCGGTCAGTCTGGCGGCCGCCTCGTCCAGCGCCTCGGCGTAGCGGACCCGGGAGAGCCGGTGGGCGGCCCGGACCACGGTGAGCGGGGTGCGCAGGGCGCCGGTGAGGACGCCCGCGGTCGCCCGGTCGGCGCCTGCCAGTGCGGCGACCGGGGGCAGGAGTTCGCGCGGCCGCCGGGCCCGGATGAGGTCGGCGAGCCGGGCCGGGTGCCCGTCCAGGACCTGTCGGGCGCCGTAGCCGGTGAGGTGGTCGGTGCCGCCGGCGTCGAACCGGGCCTCGGCCCGGGCGGCGGCGACGAGTTCGGGCCCGGGCTCGTCGGTGAGCCGGCCGGTCTGCGGGTCGTCGCCCAGCCCGGTGTAGGGGAGGGCGTCCGGACCGGGGTCGAGCACGGTGTGCCGCAGCCGCGGGGTGTCGGGGGCGAGTGCGAGGCCGGCCGGGGACCCGGACTCGCCGAGCGTGACGGCGGCCAACTGCTCGGGGGCGGAGGGTTCTTGGACGGCGGCGCGGGCCCAGGAGCCCTTGACCGCACCGTTCCTGGCCGCGGCCGCCCGGTCCGCCTCCGGGGCCGCGGCTGCCGCCGGCACCGGCGGCAGTGGTACCGCGGCGGCGAGCAGCGCGACGGTCGCGGAGGCCGTTCCGTAGGAGAGGTCGACGCCGAGCCGGGCCCGCCCGGCCGGGTCGGGGACCGGTGTGGTGGTGCGGACCCGGGAGCGCACGGACTCCAGCAGGGCACGGGTGAGTTCGCGGACGGCGGGCGCCTCGTCGCGCGGCTGCTCGGCGCCGGCCGGGTCGTCGTAGCCGGACAGGTACGGGCGGCCGTCGCGGAGGCCGAGCACGTGGCCGGGCGGCACCCGCTCGACGCCCAGGTACGGGGTGCCGCCGCCGAGCGCCTCGGGGGACTCCGGGCAGGCGAGCCGGGCGGCGAGGTGGCCGGTGTCCAGCGGGGCGCCGACCAGGTCGGCCAGCGGCAGGGCGGCGGTGGCGTAGGCGGTGCCGCCGCCCCACGGGGTGTGGAAGACGGGCCGGGCGCCGGCGAGGTCGGTGAGCAGCAGGGTGGAGCGGGCGCCGGCGCGCAGCACGACGGTGTAGCTGCCGGGCCAGGCGGTCAGGTGGCGGACGGCGCCGCCGCGGGCGGCGGCGAGGCCGGCGGCGAGTTCGGCGTCGGTGGCTCCGCAGTGGCCGAGGACGGCGAGCCTGGAGGTCGCGGGGGTGTCCGCGGCCCGATCAGGGGCGGTGGGGCCGGTGCTGACCACGGCGGCGGCGCCGGGGCGGAGGGTGACCAGGCGGATCTCCTCGGGGCGCCAGTCGCCCACGGCCCAGAGCGGGTCGGGTCCGGCCCACAGGGGGCGTGCGGCGATCGGGGTGATCCCGCCGAGCGCCTCGTGCGCCGGGCTTCCCGCGCTCGGCGTGCCCGTGCACCAGCCCGTCAGCCACCGCATCGCGCCTCCACCGGACGAGGACCTGCACCCGTGCCCGCGCGCTCGCCGCCCGCCGGGCGGCCGGGCTGGTGTGCCGTGGCGGCCCGTGCGCGTCCCGGCGCGCCCCCGCAGCTCGACGCACCGTCAGGAGACATCGTGCCACCGCGGGATGCCGCCGTGGCCGGTGTTTCCGGGTTCCGCCTCCGTTCGAAGCGCGCGCCCGACGGTGGCGGCGTCCGCGCGGGCCGGAGCGGGCTCGCCGACGCCGCTCACCATGGGTCGGCAAGTCCCTTGTGTCCGGGGCGAGTTCGATCACCTTCGAATCCGGGGGTCGAGACGGGCCGGGCCTCCCCCTCCCCGGCCCGGACCGCCCGCGACGCCTTTGACATGGGCATCGCGAGATGGCCGAAAGACGTCGCCCGGCCCGGGAGGGCATCCGCACGCCCTCCCGGACCTCACCGCCGCCCGCGGGGATTGAGGCGGCGGCTTCCCTCGGCCTGCCGGGTCCTCGACGGCAGGCCGACCCACGGCCACCAGCGAATCGCCGACCAGCCGGTCGAACCAGGGAGCACGGCCGGGCGCACGTGAACACGGGACCGGAGCACAGGACTCCGGCGCGCCGTCCGGCCGTCCTGATCCGAGTGGTCCGGACCAACTCCCCCACGACACCGGCGAGTGCACGATCCCGCCATCCGGAATGCGACCTCTTAACCGTCGGAACGCGTCCGACTACTCTAGGTACAGCAGCTACGGCCCGGTGCCGCCCGGGCCCCGCGCACAAGGCCGCAGGAGGTGCCGCCGCCACCATGACCGTCAGCCCACGAGGACCGAACGAACGGCTCGGCACGCTCCTGACCCTCGCCCAGATCAGCAACGCCGGACTGGCCCGCCGGGTCAACGACCTCGGCGCCCAGCGCGGGCTGACCCTGCGGTACGACAAGACCTCGGTGGCCCGCTGGGTCAGCAAGGGCATGGTCCCGCAGGGGCCCGTCCCGCACCTGATCGCCACCGCGATCGGCGGCAAGCTCGGCCGGCCCGTCCCGCTGGAGGAGATCGGCCTGGGCGACACCGACCCGGCGCCCGAACTCGGCCTGGCCTTCCCGCGCGAGGTCGCCGACGCGGTCCGCTCCGCGACCGACCTGTGGCGGGTCGACCTCGACCTGCGCCGGGGCCCCGGCGGCGGCCGCTGGAGCGACAGCCTGGCCGGCACCTTCTCGGTCGCCGCCTACGCGACCCCGGTCTCCCGCTGGCTGATCACCCCGGCGGACGGCTCGGTGGCCCGCGAGGTGCCGCGCTCCCCCTCCGACGCCTCCTCCTACCGGGTCGGTCACTCGGACGCCGCCAAGCTCCGCGAGGCCGCCCACGAGGCCCGCCGCTGGGACTCCAAGTACGGTGGCGGGGACTGGCGTTCGTCGATGGTGCCGGAGTGCCTGCGGGTGGAGGCGGCGCCGCTGCTGCTCGCCTCGTACAGCGACGCGGTCGGCCGGGCGCTGTTCGGGGCGACGGCCGAACTGACCAGGCTGGCCGGGTGGATGGCCTTCGACACCGGTCAGCACGAGGCCGCCCAGCGCTACTACATCCAGGCGTTGCGGCTCGCCCGGGCCGCCGCCGACGTGCCGCTCGGCGGCTACGTGCTGGCCTCGATGAGCCTCCAGGCCGGCTACCGGGGCTTCGCCGAGGAGGCGGTCGACCTCGCGCAGGCCGCGTTGGAGCGCAACCGGGGCCTGGCCACCGCCCGCACCATGAGCTTCTTCCACCTGGTGGAGGCCCGGGCCCAGGCCAAGGCCCGCAACGCCGCGGCGTGTGCGACCGCGCTCGGCGCGGCGGAGAGCGCGCTCGAACGGGCGCGCGCCGGGGATCCCGATCCGGCGTGGATCGACTTCTACGCCTACGACCGGCTCGCCGCCGACGCCGCCGAGTGCTTCCGCGACCTCGGAGTGCCCTCCAAGGTGCGGCAGTTCACCCGCGAGGCGCTCGCCACGCCCACCGAGGGCTTCGTCCGCTCGCACGGCCTGCGGCTGGTGGTCTCGGCGATGGCCGAGGCGGAGGCGGGCGACCTGGACGCCGCGGTCGCCGCCGGCGAGCGCGCGGTCGAGGTGGCCGGCCGGATCTCCTCGCAGCGCAGCCGGGAGTACGTGGTGGAGATGCTGCGGCGGCTGGAGCCCTTCCAGGGCGAACGCCGGGTGCGGGAGTTGACCGAGCGGGCCCGGTCGGTGACCGTCGCCCAGGCCTGAGGGCCGGAGCCGACGGTAAACCGGATGCGCCTTCGGGCGGGACCTCGCTAGGGTTTCTCTCGTCCAGGTGCGCAGGCAGAGGTTACTTCCACTCTCAATGGGCAGGTCGCGGGTTCGAATCCCGTCACCGGCTTCGGGCCGGTGTAGCTCAGCGGCCAGAGCAGCTTCGTCACCTCAGCCGTCCTCGATCTCTGGACACCCATACGTGAACAGTTCGTCCGCACTCCCGGTGCGAGGGCGGCGGTTACTTCTGTGGAGTGCCCCCATGGGGCGCGGTGAAGCACCCCGACCGCAGCCCGGTTCCTGATCTCGGGAGGCAGCGCTCCACGGGGTGCCCGGGTCCGCGTCAGCCGTGTCGGCCCCGGGTGCCCCGGCCGGGGCGTGCGTGCCTCCCTCCCACCGACACCCGCAGGCCGGGGGAGGCTTCCGCATGTCCAGGTTCGACTTCCGCAAGGCGAAGGCGAGTCCGAACTCGCCGGTGGTCACCACCGGCGAGCGCGCCGTCAACCACAACGGCGGCCCGGGCTTCGTCCGGGACCGCAGGTCCGAGCTCTTCCTGCTGGCGCTCGCCAACACGGTCGGCAAGGACACCTTCCACGAGCGCGGCGGCGAGCGCGACGACCGCTACACCGCGCTGGTGCGCGAACTCGCCGTCACCGACCCGGAGTGGACCCTCGGGCTGCTGCGCTGGCTGCGCTACGGCGCCCACATGCGCACCGCCGCCCTGGTCGGCGCCGCCGAGTTCACCCGGGCCCGGCTGGACGCGGGCGCCCCCGGTCACTCCCGGCAGGTCGTGGCCGCGGTGCTGCGGCGCGCCGACGAGCCCGGCGAACTGCTCGCCTACTGGACCTCGCGCTACGGCCGGGCGCTGCCCAAGCCGCTCAAGCGCGGCATCGCGGACGCCCTCCCCCGCCTGTACGACGCCCGCTCGCTGCTCAAGTACGACACCCCGGGCAAGGCCTATCGCTTCGGCGACGTGATCGAGCTGACCCACCCCTCGCCGGACCCCCACAAGCCCTGGCAGGGCGCGCTGTTCGCCCACGCGCTGGACCGCCGGCACCGGCCGGAGGAGGCCGTCCCGCCCGTCGCCGACCGGCTGCTGACCGCCAACCGCGAGCTGCTCGCGCTGCCCGTCGAGGAGCGCCGGGCGGCGGTGACCGCCGAGGACGGCGCCGAGCGGCTGGCCGCCGCCGGGCTGACCTGGGAGGCGCTGGCCGGCTGGCTCCAGGGCCCGCTGGACGCGGCCGTCTGGGAGGCGGTCATCCCGTCGATGGGCCCGATGGCGCTGGTGCGCAACCTGCGCAACTTCGACCGGGCCGGGGTCTCGGACGCCGTCGCGGCCGACGTGGCCCGCCGGATCTCCGACCGGGGCGAGGTACGGCGTTCACGCCAGTTCCCGTTCCGCTACCTGGCCGCGCACCGCAACACGCCCTCAGCGCGCTGGGGGCAGGCGCTGGAGACCGCGCTCGGCCACTCGCTGGCCAACGTGCCCGAGCTGCCCGGGCGGACGCTGGTCCTGGTGGACCGCTCCGGCTCGATGTTCGACCGCTCGGGCGGTCCGACCGACCTCAGCCGGGCCGACTCCGCGGCGATCTTCGGCACGGCGCTGAAGGTCCGCGCCGCCGAGGCGGACCTGGTCGAGTTCGGCACCGGCAGCCGGGTGATCGAGGTCGCCGCGGGCGAGGCGGTGCTGCGGGTGCTGGAACGTTTCTCCAACCTCGGCGGCACCCACACCGCCGAGGCCGTCCGCGCCCACTACCGCGGCCACGACCGGGTGGTGATCGTCACCGACGAGCAGACCGGCCCCGGCCGCTGGGGCGGCGACCCGCTGGCCGCCGTCCCCGCCCGGGTGCCCGTCTACACCTGGAACCTGGCCGGCTACGCCGTGGGCCACGGCCCCAGCGGCGGCGGCAACCGGCACACCTTCGGCGGCCTGAGCGACGCGGCCTTCCGGCTGATCCCGCTCCTGGAAGCCGGGGCGAACGGCACCCGCTGGCCCTGGGAGGAGTGAGCCGACGCCCTCGACGACGGCGCCCTCGACCCGCCCGGCCCACCGTGGCAGCATCGGCCACGGCGGGCCGGGCGAGGGCGAGGAGCGGACGGTGGCGGACGACTTCGACGTGGCGGTGGTCGGCGGCGGCATCGTCGGACTGGCCACGGCGTACGCGCTGACCCGGACCAGGCCCGGGCCTCGGATCGCGGTGCTGGAGAAGGAGCCCGGCTTCGCGGCGCACCAGACCGGGCACAACAGCGGGGTGATCCACAGCGGCGTCTACTACCGCCCCGGCTCGTACAAGGCCCGGTTCGCCGTCGCGGGAGCCGCCGAACTGGTGGCGTTCTGCCGCGAGCACGGCATCCCGTACGAGGTGACCGGCAAGCTGATCGTGGCCACCGACGCCGACGAACTGCCCCGGCTGGCGGCGCTGGCCGAGCGCGGGCGGGCCAACGGCATCCCGGTCACCGAGCTGGACCGGGCCGGGATCGCCCGCCACGAGCCGGAGGTGACCGGGACGGCCGGGCTGCACGTCGCCACCACCGGCATCTGCGACTTCCCGGCCGTCGCCACCGCGTACGCCCGGCTGGCCCGCGAGGCCGGCGCCGAACTGCGGCCGGGCAGCGAGGTACTGGCCGTGGCCCGGCGCCGGGACGGGGTGACGCTGCGGACCTCCGCCGGCGAACTGCGCTGCCGGGTGCTGGTGAACTGCGCCGGGCTGTACAGCGACCGGATCGCCCGGCTGGCCGGGGACGACGCCGGGGTGCGGATCGTGCCGTTCCGCGGCGAGTACCACGAACTGGCCGAGCGGCGCCGCGGCCTGGTGCGCGGCCTGGTCTACCCGGTGCCCGACCCGGCCTTCCCCTTCCTCGGCGTGCACCTCACCCGCGGCATCCACGGGGACGTCCACGTCGGCCCCAACGCGGTGCCCGCGCTGGCCCGCGAGGGCTACGACCGGCGCACCGTCCGCCCGCGCGAGCTGGCCGCCACCCTGGCCTTCCCCGGCACCTGGCGGATCGCCCGCCGGCACTGGCGGTACGAGCTGGGCGAGCTGCACCGCTCGCTGTCCAAGCGGGCGTTCACCGCGGCCGTACGGCGGCTGCTGCCCGCCGTCACCCCGGAGGACCTGGTGCCGGCCGCCGCCGGGGTGCGGGCGCAGGCGGTGGCCCGGGACGGCTCGCTGCTGGACGACTTCGCCTTCGCCGGCTTCGACCCGGACGACCCGCGCTCCCCGCGCCGCGCGGTGCACGTGCTGAACGCCCCGTCGCCCGCCGCCACGGCCTCGCTGCCGATCGGGCGCGAGGTGGCCCGCCGTGCCCTGGCCGCGCTGGAGGCCGGCGGGTGAACGGCGGGGCTCGTGAGCGACGGCGTGTCCCGTCGGATGAGCCCGGTCACAGGCCCTGCGGGAGAGCCCGGGCAGCCCCGTAGACTCGGTTGATTGTGACTGCCACCGCCCCGATCCCCCAGCCCTCGCCGTCCGCCCGGCTGTCCGCCGCGCCGGCCGCCTACCCCGCGCCGATGTACCCGCACAAGGCCACCGAGGCCCAGCACCGCGAGCGTCGCATCCGCAGCTTCCAGCCGCGCCGGGGCCGGATGACCAACGCCCAGGCCAGCGCCCTGGACCGCGGCTGGGAGACGTACGGCGTCCCGATCGACGGCAGCCCGCTGGACCTTCGCGAGCTGTTCGGCGGACTGCCGGTGACCCTGGAGATCGGCTTCGGCATGGGCGAGACCACCGCCGCGATGGCCGCCGCCGACCCGGAGACGGGCATCCTCGCCGCCGACGTGCACACCCCGGGCCACGGCAACCTGCTCGGCCTGCTGGAGCGCGACGGCTCCAGGAACGTCCGGACGGCCGCCGGGGACGCGGTGATCCTGCTGCGCGACATGCTCCCGGACGCCTCGCTGGCCGGTCTGCGGGTCTACTTCGCCGACCCGTGGCCCAAGCCGAAGCACCACAAGCGCCGGCTGGTCCAGTCCGAGTTCCTCGACCTGGTGCTGCCCCGGCTCGCCCCCGGCGCCCTGGTGCACTGCGCCACCGACTGGGAGCCGTACGCGGAGCAGATGCTGGCCGTGCTGTCCGCCTCGCCGGAGCTGGAGAACCTGCACCCCGAGGGTGACGGGACCGGCTGGCTGGAGCCCGCGGACCACCCGGACGGCAGCGTTCCGGGTTACGCCCCGCGGCCGGACTGGCGTCCGGTCACCAAGTTCGAACGGGCCGGGATCGCCAAGGGCCACGTCGTCCACGACCTGCTGTTCCGCCGCCGCTGACCCACCGGCGGCATTCGAACGGGCCGACGCCCGGCGGCCGTTGGGGAATTCCCGGGGCCGCCGGTTCGTCCCGGATCCTCCCGGCGGACGGCCGCCGTGGCCTACCCTGTGCCGCATGGGCAGCCCGTCCGGCGGCCGCCCCCGGGCGAACGGTCGGACGACCGTTCGAGCCGCCGCCGACGCACCGGAGACGGTCCCGAGCACCGGCGGCACCCGGACCATCCCGGGGCCCCGGAGGCACCGGGCCCACCGGCTGCTGCCCGGGCCGGACGCCACCTCCGCCCCACCGGCCCCGGCCACCGCACCGGGCACACCCGCCGCACCCGCCCCGCCGGCCCGCGGCCGCTCGGCGGCGGTCTCCTCGGTCACCGCGACCGCCGTGCTGACCCTGCTCGGGTGCGGGGCGCTGATCCTGCACCTGGTCCAGCGGCAGACCGGCACGGTGGGGCTGCTGGTCGGCCTGGGCCTGGCGATGGTGCCGCTGCCGTTCGTGCTCGGCGGCCTGGCCTGGCTCAACCTCACCGCCCGGGTGCCGCTGCGGCACACGGTGTTCTGCCTCGCCTGGGGCGCCTGCGCGGCCACCACCGTCGCCATCCTGGCCAACAACTGGACGGCGAGCTACCTGACCCGGCACCGGGGCCCGTTCGGCCTGCCGCTCGGCACCGGGCTCGCCACCCCGGTGATCGAGGAGACCGCCAAGGCCACCGCCCTGCTGGTGCTCCTGCTCCCGCTCGGCCGGCGGCTGCGCTGCCACGGCCGCCGCGCCGGGCGCCCCTGCGCGCCGCTGCTGCACCGGTTGCCCGCGCCCCGGCGCCCCCGCCCGCACCCGCGCCGTCCGGGCGGACCGCACACCCGCGGTCTGCCGCGGCCGCGCCCGTACCTGCGGCCGCTGCCCTACCTGCGCCCGGCCCCGCCCTCCGGCGGCGTGCCGCACCACCGCTCCCGACCGCGCACCCTGGCCGCCGGGGTGGTGCTCGGCGGGATCACCGCCTGCGGCTTCGCGTTCACCGAGAACGTCCTCTACCTGGGCCGGGCCTTCAGCAGCGACCAGCGCCAGCGGCTGGACAGCATCGGCCTCGGCGACCCGCCCAGCCTGCGCGACTTCGACAGCACCGTGCAGACCTTCGTGCTCCGCGCCCTGCTCTCCCCCTTCGCCCACCCGCTGTTCACCGCGCTCACCGGGATCGGCCTGGCCGTCGCCCTCACCACCGCGCGGCGCTGGCTGGCCCGGCTGGCGGTGCCGACCGGGCTGCTGCTGGCGATGGTGCTGCACGGCACCTGGAACGCCGCCGCCGACCTCGGCACGGACGGCTTCCTGGTGGTGTACGCGGCGCTGATGGTGCCCTGCTTCGCCGCGCTGGTCTGCTTCGCAGCCTGGGCGAGGTCCCGGGCGGCCCGGCACTCGGCACGCGGCCGACGGCGGCGGCCGGAGCGGCGCTCCCGGCGGCCTCGGTGGCAACCGGGCCGACCGGTCACCGGGGGTGACTGAGGAGGCGATTTCCCATCCCGGCGACTTCCACGTATTGTTGTGTTCACCGACGCGGGGTGGAGCAGCTCGGTAGCTCGCTGGGCTCATAACCCAGAGGTCGCAGGTTCAAATCCTGTCCCCGCTACTCAGTAGCCGAAAGGCCCGGAGGATTCTTCCTCCGGGCCTTTCGCGTTCCCGGGCACATGCGGAACACGGTCCTGCCACGAAGCTGTAACAGCGGCCAGTCTGATGATCAGCTGTCAGGGCCCTGACCCATACTGAGGAAAAATTCATCCGAATTGGGGGCTGTTCGACCTGCCCCCGGACAGGAAGCACCCCATGCTGTCGAAGCGCCTGGTCAGTACCGCCGCAATCTGCCTCGTCCTGGCGGCCGGCACCGCCGCGTGCGGCAGTTCCACGAGCGACGGCAAGGGCGCCGGCTCCGCGCAGAAGCTCGACACCGGCAAGCTCAGCGCCCAGGACATCGAGAAGCAGGCCAAGGAAGCCCTGGCCTCCGCCACCTCCCTCAAGATGTCCGGCACCGTCGGCACCGACGGGGGCGCGATGGAGATGAACCTGGCGCTCGACAACAAGAGCCAGTGCACCGGCACCATGGCGATGCCCGGCATGGGCAAGTTCGAGATCATCAGCGACGGCAAGACCTCGTACGTCAAGCCGGACACCGCCTTCTGGACCAACATGGGCGGCCCGAACGGCGCCAAGGCCGCCGAGCTGTTCAAGGGCCGCTACCTGACCGGCTTCGAGAACGACCCGTCGATGGGCTCGCTCACCAGCGTCTGCAACCTCGCCGAGTTCACCAAGAAGATCGGCGCGGAGACCGGCACCAACGACAAGGTCGAGAAGGGCGCCACCGGCACCGTCAACGGCGTCAAGACCATCAGCCTGAAGGCCACCGACTCCAAGGGCGAGGTCTCGACCCTCCAGGTCGCCACCGAGGGCAAGCCCTACCCGGTGCAGATCGAGCACACCGGCTCCAAGGACAACAACGGCAAGATCAACTTCAGCGACTTCGACAAGCCGCTGACGGTCCAGGCCCCGCCGGCCGACCAGACCATCGACTTCAGCAAGTTCAAGGACCAGATGAAGGCCGCCTGAGCGGCGGCCGCGTCGCCCCGGAAATAATCCGTTGCCTCCCGCCGGAGCGCTGCCTAGGCTGGCAAGCACACTGAAGGGAGGTGATCCTGAGTTGAGTTACATCAGGATGCGTGAGGTGGCTGCTCGCTAGAGCCGCCCCTGCCTGCGCAGGGAGAGGCCCCTGGCCTCCGGCAGGCGAAATCCACAGCAGTCACCCGGCCCGCGGGCTCACCGGTACATCCCCGGTGCCTCGGCGCCTGGCCAGTGCACGGGCCGGCGCGGAGGAGCAGCCCGCGGGCCGTCTGCGTTCCCGGGGAGCTTCCGGCACGGTCGCGGAGGCCCCCTTCGGCGTTTCCGGGGGCGGGCGCGGTTCGGGTCGGGACGTTCTCGCACCGTCGCCGCGGCGCTAGAGTCGGCGCGGGTTCCGGAGCGCGGCGGCGCGGGCACAGGGGGTAGGCGATGGCGAGGGTGCGGCGACCGGGCGGGGGCGGCGCGGCGACGGCGCGGACGGCGCAGTGGGCCGCCACCGGGGTGCTGGCCGGGACGGGCCTGCTCGGACTGCTGCTGTTCGCGCTCGGCCGGGAGCACGCCGGGCAGGCGCTCGGCGGCGGACTGGTGGCGGTCGGGGCCTCGGTGGTGCTCGGTGGCGCGATGGGCTTCCTGTTCGGGGTGCCCCGGGTGCGCGGCGGCGCCGGTGAGCCGCAGGGCTCGTACGCGCCGAACACCAATCTGGAGCAGGTCTCGGACTGGCTGACCAAGGTGCTGCTGGGCGTCGGGCTGACCCAGCTCGGCTCGCTCGGCGAGCGGCTGCACGGCCTCGGGGCCGCGCTGGCACCCGCGCTCGGCGGGGGCGAGGGCGCGGCGCCGTTCGCGGCGGCGCTGGTGCTGTACTTCCTGGTCTTCGGTTTCCTGGCCGGGTGGCTGGTGACCCGCCTGGCGCTGCCGCAGGCGCTGACCGAGACCGACCGGGCGCTGGACCTCTTCCTGGCCGGGCAGGACCGCGACCGGCACGGTGACAAGGTGGGCGCGGACGACCTGCGGGTCCGCGCGATGCGCCAGCTCGGGCTGCTGGGCGGCAGCGCGGAGCTCCCGGCCGGGCCGGCCGGACAGCTGCCGCCCGTCGCCGGTCCGCCGGCCGGGCCGGCGGGCGTGGTGGCCGAGGTCCGCTCGACCGCCCGGCGTTCGGCGCTGACCGCCGACCAGGTGCGGGACCTCTTCGCGGACGGCTCCGAGGACCTGCGGATCCAGGCGCTGGCGCTGATGCAGGGCGACCCGGCGCTGGCGGACCTGTCGAGCGTGCTGGACGCGATCGAGCACCCTCGCTCGGGCTTCGAGCAGTACCACGCGCTGCTGGCCGCCCGGGGGCTGCTGTCCCGGCTGCCGGCGGACGGGGAGCGGCGGCTGCGGGAAGCCGTGGCGGCGCAGCTGGTCGATCCGCGGGGCATCCCGTACGGGTCGGACCGCAGCTGGCTGGCGGAGAAGATCCTGTCCCGGCTCCCGGCGGCACCGGTGCCCGCCCAGCCCTCCGGGAGCTCCCGGAGCTCCTAGACGGTGAAGCGCAGGTCGGGGCGGTCCCAGGTGATCCGCCCGGCGGCGGGGAAGGTGCCGACGCGTTCGGCGCCCACCCGCAGGTAGAAGTGCTCGGCGCGCGGGTGGGAGACCACCCGGACGTCGGTGATTCCGGCGCCGCGGGCCAGCTCCAGCATGTGCCCGATCAGTTCGCGGCCGGTGCCGCGCCCCTGGGCCTCGTCGGCGACGAACATCAGGTCCAGTTCGGCCGGTTCGCGGATCAGGGAGTAGAAACCGAGCAGCCGGCCGGTGGCCGGGTCGGCGGCGAGGAACACCTCGTGGCGGGCGATGTACTCGGGCGTCACCCGGTAGCCGTCGATCATCGGGGCGTACTCGCCGTGGTAGGCGGAGGAGGCCTGGATCAGGTCGGTGAGCCGGTCGGCGTCGGTCTCGTCGGCGCGCCGGATCTTCGTCTCGGTCATGCGGGCGAGTATAGGGGTGACCTCCGACAGCGACTATTACATGAGCACCTGGAGAGCGGCCCGGCGGCGACGGTCGGCGGCCCGCAGCACCAGGACCCGGAGGGTGCGGCCGTCCACCGCGCCGGGCAGGCGTCGGACCTCGCTGGCTATCCGGCGCTCGCCGAGCGCGTATCGCAGCGGGTCGAGGTGGCCGCAGCGGCGGCCGTACCCGTCGTTCAGCGGCTGGACCCGGACCTCGCCGTCCGCGGAAGTGACCCGGACCAGCTCCACCAGCGCGGCCAACTGGCGCTCCGGGCCGAAGAGTTCGGGATAGGCGAAGAGCAGGTACCCGCTCAGGGTGAGGGCGAACGAGCCGTCCGCGAAGGGCAGCCGGGGCAGCTCGGCGGCCACGTACCGCTGCGGGTGGGCGGCCGAGTCGGCGGCGAACAGCCGGCGGGCGCGGTCCCAGCTGCGCAGGTAGCGCTCGGACCGGTACGGGCGGGGCGAGGGGGAGAGCCGGGGGCGGGCGGCCATCGCGGCGGCCATCGCGGCCCGGGCGGCCAGGGCGCGGTCCGTGACCGTCGGCAGCGGCAGGGCGTACGCCGGGTCGACGGCGACCACCCGGCAGCCCAGCTCGCGCGCCTCGGCGGCCAGTCCGGCCGCACCGCCGGGGCAGTCCAGCACCGGCCCGGGCAGGGCCGCGAGCCCGGCCCGGGTGAGGCCGAACAGGGCGCAGTACTCGTCCAGCGAACGGGAGGTGACCAGGATGTCCGGGGGAACGGGGGAAGGGCCGGCGGCGGACACCCGGCCATCCGAACACGCGGCGGCCCCGCCCGCATCCGGAGGAGGTCCGGGGCGGGGGCGGGGCTCGGACGGGAAGCGGGCGGGAAGCAGGCGGGGAGCGGGCCGGGAGCGGGCCGGGCTCGGGCCGGGCTCGGGCCGGGCCGGAGGCGGGAGAGCCGGAGGGGTCAGCGGCCGAGCAGGCCCCGGGCGGCGGCCCGGTTGACGTTGGTCAGGCCGCGGACCAGCTGCACGGTGAGGAGGACCAGCAGCAGCCCGAGGAGCGAGACCCCGGCGATCTGCCACACCGACTGGATCTCGTACGCGTGCCGGATGCCCTCGTCGTCGCGGTAGTCGAACAGCAGCAGCCCGTTCCAGGGGGTGTAGGTCCGGTAGACCCAGTGGTACGCGGGGTAGAGCGCCAGCGTCCAGCCGAGCAGCAGGAACGACAGCGTCACCGCGAAGCTGAACACCGCCCAGGGGAACATCACCACCTGGTACAGCACGGCCTTCCAGCCGGCCGCGTCCGCCAGCCGCGCGGTGACCGAGCCCCAGCCGCCCGGACGGACCTGGCGCACCGGCTCCGGGCCGGGGATGTCCAGGGCCAGCATGCCGCGCACCCGGGCCCGCTCCAGCCGGCCGAAGCCGCGGGCCGTGCTGGTCAGGGCGGCCAGCACGGGCAGGCCGAGGACGGTGACGAAGGTGGCGAGGCCGAAGCAGAACAGGACGACCGAGACGGCGAAACCGGCGATCGCCACCGGCAGGCCGCTGAGCGCGTAGCCGACCTCGCGGTAGTGGTGGGCCGAGAACGGCGCCCGCCACGCGGCCGGCCGGCGCGCGGTCGAGCGGGCTCCCGCCGGGCGCGGGTCCTCCCGGTGACCGTCCGGCGCGTCCCACGCCCGGTCCTGCGTGCTGCTGCTCATGCTCCCGGCCCCCGGCCCCTCGTTCTGACGGTCGCTCGTCCCGCTGACGGTGTCCAGTCTGACGGACGCGCAGGTCGGAGGGGATGCGGAGGCCTGGCGGATCGAGGGTGGGGTTAACCCCCCTCTCCGCAGCGCTCCCCCGTCTCCGCCGCGCTCCCCGTCACCCGACGGCCGGGCCCGGCCACTCGTCGGCGAGCAGCGAGTGGAGGAACGAGTCGGACCAGACCCCGTCCTTGAAGCCGTCGTGCCGCAGCCGCCCCTCCAGCCGGAAGCCCAGCCCGCGGAGCACCTTGGCGGCGGCCGTGTTGTCCACGGCGGTCCGGGCGGTCAGCCGGTGCAGGCCCAGCGCGCCGAAGGCGAAGCCGCAGAGCAGGCCGACGGCCTCGCCCGCGTAGCCGCGGCCCCAGCACTCGCGGGCCAGCACGCAGCCGAGGTCCCCGGCACGGTGCCCGCCGAGGGTGAGCGAGGCCTGCCCGATCGGCGGCGCGTCCCTCGGGTCCTCGGCGTCGGCGAGCCTGGTGACGGCGAGCCGGTAGGTGTCCCGCTCCTCCGCCAGCGCCTCCTCCAGGTAGAGCTCGACCTGGTCGGCGCAGTCCTCCACCCCGCTCGGCCCGAACGGGAGGTACCGGGTGACCTCAGGGTCGCCGAACAGCGCGTGCAGCGCCGCCACGTCGCCCTCGGTGTGGTGGTACTCGCGGATGGCCAGTCGCGGGCCGCTGAGTCGTACGGGGACCATGGCTGCCGACCCTATCCCCGCCCGGCGGCTACCGTTCGGACTATGAACGACGAAGACCTGCGGCTCGCCCCGCGCACCAAGGCCGCCGACCTGCTCTCCTGGGCGGCCGAGCAGGGCCGCGCGCCGGTGGCCGAGGAGCCGCTGCGCGCGGTGCTGGCGCTGCTGGAGCTGGGCGAGGGCAGGATGCGCGACGGCTGGCCCGAACTGACCTCCGACGCGGTGGAGCACCTGCTGTACGAGCGGCTCCACCTGTACGTCCAGCCCGCCCCCGAGGAGGACCCGCTCGCCTACGGCGACGCCGTCCGGCTGCTGGTCGACCACCAGCGGGCGGCCCGGCGGCTCAACGCCAAGCGCCAGGAGCGGCTGCACGCCGAGGCCGAGTGGCAGGGCGAGGTCGCGGCCGGACTGCTGCGCCGCGCCGATCTGGTGACCTGGCCCCGGCTGTACGCGCTGCTGCTGCGCGCGCACGGGGTGGACGTCGCGGACCCGGAGGCCGTACGGGACTGGCTGTCCGGCTTCGCCGAGCTGGCGCCGGAGGAGCGGTCGGCCGCGTTCGAGGCGCTGGTGCCGGCCGGCTGGCTGGACGAGCCGGACGAGCAGGGCTGGGGCCCGGGCCGGGCGCTGTCGGTCGGCATGGCCACGGACGGCGCGCGGCGACTGCTGGAGCAGGGCCTGATGCGGCGCAGCTACCGCAACCTGGCCGAGCTGACCGCGCTGGGCCGGCCGATGCCGGACGAGCTGGCCGGGGACTTCGGGCGGTTCGAGGAGGCGGCGGTCGACGCGGCCCTCGACCTGTTCGGCGAGTGGACGGTGCCGGGGCTGCCGCGGCTGCTGGTGACGGAGTTCCCGGAGCTGGCGCCGGAGCCGGGCCAGGAGGAGATCGAGGCGTACCTGGCGCAGCTGCCCGCCGAGGAGTGAGCGCCTGCGCGGAGCCCCGGCCCGGAGCGCGTGCGCTC